>NZ_JASCPP010000076.1:0-34895 GCF_029959745.1 Pseudomonas sp. PS01298
GGGCTTGCTCGCGAATACGGTTTGTCAGTTGATACAGGTGTTGACTGAATCACCGCATTCGCGAGCAAGCCCGCTCCCACATTTTGATTTTCGCAGGCTTCGATGGATCAATCGCCAGCTACACCCTAGCCGATTTTGTCTTGGCACGATGTGGCAGCACATTGGCCGGGATCGCATCCTCGCCGCGATGGCCCGTTCGCGGGTGCGCGACCACACTGGACACCTCGGCGCCAACCCCGGCGCTTGCCTGAGGAGAACGACCATGAGCACCACCATCGCCGGCATCAAGATCCCGGACAGCGCCTTGGCCAAGGCCACTACCGAATACATCCGCGACATCGAATCCGACCTGCTCTACCACCACTCCCGCCGGGTGTTCCTGTTCGGCGCATTGAGCGGTGAACGCAAACAGCTGGCCTACAACCCGGAGCTGTTGTACGTCGGTGCGATGTTCCACGACCTGGGCCTGGTCGAGGGCCATCGCAGTGACGACGAGCGTTTCGAAGTCGATGGCGCCAATGCCGCCGCCGCGTTCCTCAAGCCCTACGGCCTGAGCGATGACGATATCGAACAAGTGTGGCTGTCGATCGCCCTGCACACTACGCCGGGCGTGCCGCAACACCTGCGCCCGACCGTGGCGCTGGTTACCGCCGGCGTGGAAATGGACGTGCTGGGCATGGACTACGCCGCATTCAGCACTGTGCAGCGCGAAGCGGTGGTGCATGCGCATCCACGGGGTGAAGGGTTCAAGGAGTGCATCATCTGCGCATTTGCCGACGGCTTGCGCCATCGTCCGCAGACCACGTTTGGCAACGTGAAGACTGATGTGCTGGTGGATCAGGAGCCGGGGTTCAAGCCGATGAATTTTGTCGAGGTGATTCGCAAATCGCCCTGGGTAGCCTAACCCCCCAAACCCTGTGGCGAGGGGGCTTGCCCCCCGTTGGGCCGCGCAGCGGCCCCCTTCGGCCACCGCATTCTTTCAGACGCAATGCGGTTTCCGGTTTTGGGGCAGCTGCGCAGCCCAACGGGGGACAAGCCCCCTCACCACAAAGCCCGCACATTTCGACCGCGCCGGGTTTTAGACCGGAGCCGGCGCCCGGCGCTTGTCAGGCTGCTGCCAGCCATCGGCCGCCGCCTCTTCAATTGCCTGCTGGATCGCCTTCTTGCGCAGCTCTTCGGCACGGCGGCTGAAGAACCACACCAGGAAGGTCACCAGCGACACCGCCAGCAGAATCAGGCTGGCCACGGCGTTGATCTCGGGTTTGACCCCCAGGCGTACCGCCGAGAACACTTCCATCGGCAAAGTGGTCGATCCCGGGCCCGACACGAAGCTGGCCAGTACCAGGTCATCCAGCGACAGCGCGAAGGACATCATCCCACCCGCCGCCAATGACGGCGCGATCATCGGGATGGTGATCAGGAAGAACACCTTCCACGGCCGCGCGCCGAGGTCCATCGCCGCCTCTTCGATCGACAGGTCCAGCTCCCGCAGACGCGCCGACACTACCACCGCCACGTACGCCGCACAGAAGGTGGTGTGGGCGATCCAGATCGTGACGATGCCACGCTCCTGGGGCCAGCCGATCATCTGCGCCATGGCCACGAACAACAGCAACAGCGACAGACCGGTGATCACTTCCGGCATCACCAGCGGCGCCGTCACCAGGCCGCCGAACAGCGTGCGGCCCTTGAAGTGACTGATGCGTGTCAGCACGAACGCCGCCAACGTACCCAACGCCACTGCCGCCACCGCCGTGTAGCAGGCGATTTCCAGCGAGCGCATCACCGAGCCCATCAACTGGGTGTTGTCCAGCAGGCCCACGTACCACTTGATCGACCAACCGCCCCATACCGTCACCAGTTTGGATTCGTTGAACGAGTAGATCACCAGGATCAGCATCGGCAGGTAGATGAACAACAACCCCGCCACCAGCATGAAGCTTGAGAAACTGAAGCGCTTCATATTTTGCCCTCCATCTCTTTGGCTTGGCTGCGGTTGAACAGGATGATCGGCACGATCAGGATCGCCAGCATCACCACCGCCAGGGCAGACGCCACCGGCCAGTCACGGTTGTTGAAGAATTCTTGCCACAACACTTTACCGATCATCAGGGTTTCCGGGCCGCCCAGCAGTTCCGGAATCACGAACTCGCCCACCACCGGGATAAACACCAGCATGCAGCCGGCGATGATGCCGTTCTTGGACAGCGGCACAGTGATCTTCCAGAAGCTGTTGAAGGTGCTCGAACCCAGGTCCGAAGCGGCTTCCAGCAGGCTCTGGTCGTGTTTCACCAGGTTGGCGTAAAGCGGCAGGATCATGAACGGCAGGTACGAATAGACCACGCCGATGTACACCGCGATGTTGGTGTTGAGGATCTGCAGCGGCTCGTTGATCAGCCCGATGGACATTAGGAAGCCATTGAGCAGCCCGTTGTTGCTGAGGATGCCCATCCACGCATACACGCGGATCAGGATCGCAGTCCAGGTCGGCATCATGATCAGCAGCACCAGTACGGTCTGCATCTCTTTGCGCGCGCTGGCAATCGCGTAGGCCATCGGGTAGCCGATCAGCAGGCACAGCAGCGTGCTGAAGAACGCCATTTTCAGCGAGCCCAGATACGCGGCGATGTACAACTCGTCGTCGCCGAGCATCGCGTAGTTGGCCAGGTTGAGCACCAACTGCAGTTTCTGCTCAACGAAGGTGTAGATCTCGGTGTAAGGCGGGATCGCCACGTCGGCTTCGGCAAAGCTGATCTTCAGGACGATGAAGAACGGCAGCATGAAGAACAGGAACAGCCACAGGAAGGGAATGCCAATGACCGCATGACGGCCACTGGGGGTTATTCGTTGCAGGCGGCGCTTGAGCTTCTTCATATTCATGAGCGAAGTACCACGCCGCTGTCGTCTTCCCACCAAACGTAGACCTGGTCACCCCAGGTCGGTCGCTGGCCACGGCGCTCGGCGTTGGCCACGAAGGACTGCACCAGCTTGCCGCTTGGCAGTTCCACGTAGAACACCGAGTGCCCGCCGAGGTAGGCAATGTCGTGCACCTTGCCGCTGGACCAGTTGTGCTCGCAGGTCGGCATTTCGGTGGTGACCAGCAGTTTTTCCGGGCGAATGGCGTAGGTCACCGACTTGTCTTCCACCGACGTGGCGATGCCGTAGCCCACGTAGATATCGCGGTCCAGGTCGGCGCACTTGAGCACTGCGTGGCCTTCGGCGTCATCCACCACCACGGTATCGAAGATGTTGACGTTGCCGATGAACTCGCACACCAGGCGGCTGGTAGGGGTCTCGTAGATGTCGATCGGGCTGCCGATCTGGGCGATCCAGCCCAGGTGCATGATCGCGATGCGCTCGGCCATGGTCATGGCCTCTTCCTGGTCGTGGGTCACCATCACGCAGGTCACGCCGACGCGCTCGATGATCTCGACCAGCTCCAGCTGCATCTGCGAGCGCAGCTTCTTGTCGAGGGCGCCCATCGGCTCATCGAGCAGCAGCAGTTTCGGACGCTTGGCCAGCGAACGCGCCAACGCCACCCGCTGGCGCTGGCCACCGGAGAGCTGGTGCGGCTTGCGCTTGGCGTACTGGCTCATCTGCACCAGCTTGAGCATTTCGGCCACGCGGGCGTCGACCTCGGCCTTGGGGATCTTGTCCTGCTGCAGGCCGAAGGCGATGTTCTGCGCGACGGTCATGTGCGGGAACAGGGCGTAGGACTGGAACATCATGTTGATCGGCCGCTCGTAGGGCGGCATGTCAGTGATGTCTTCGCCGTCGAGGTAGATGCGCCCCTCGGTCGGGCGTTCGAAGCCCGCGAGCATGCGCAGCAAGGTGGACTTGCCCGAACCCGAGCCGCCGAGCAGGGCGAAGATCTCGCCCTTCTTGATTTCCAGGGACACATCGTCCACGGCAATCGTCTCGTCGAACTTCTTCGTGACCCGGTCGATTTTGACCAGCACCTTTTTCGGTGTCTGGTCGCCCTCGAGGGCTTTCTTATAGGCGCCGGAGGCAACTGCCATTTACGAAACTCCCAGAAAAAAAGAGTGCGGTTCACCCGTGGCGGGCGAACCTTGGATAGTTTGAGCTTTAAGCCTTACTTGCCCGTCTTGACCTTGGTCCAGCTACGGGTCATTAAACGTTGCACTTTCGGGGGTAGCTCGAAGTTGACGAATGTCCGATCGAGAACCGCCTGCGGTGGGTAAACCGCTTCGTCGGTGCGTATCGATTGCTTCATCAGTTTGTCCGACCCCGGGTTAGGGTTGGCGTAACCGACGTAATCACTGACCTGGGCGATCACCTCAGGTTGCAGCAAATAGTTGATAAAGGCGTGGGCCTCTTTGACGTTGGTCGCATCCTTGGGGATCGCCAGCACGTCAAACCACAGGTTGCCGCCTTCTTTCGGAAT
Organism: Pseudomonas sp. PS01298; assembly: GCF_029959745.1. NCBI lineage: Bacteria > Pseudomonadati > Pseudomonadota > Gammaproteobacteria > Pseudomonadales > Pseudomonadaceae > Pseudomonas > Pseudomonas sp. PS01298. Next base: position 4,406 of record NZ_JASCPP010000076.1, read on the forward strand.
CGCGTAGGCGATGTTCACGCCTTTGCCCGCCTCGGCCGCACGCGCCTTGGCCTGGAACACATCACCGGAGAAGCCGGCTGCCACGCAGATGTTGCCGTTGGCCAGGTCCGAGATGTATTTGGAAGAATGGAAGTAGGTCACGTAGGGCCGCACTTTCAGCAGCTTCTCTTCGGCCTTCTTGTAGTCCTCGGGGTTGGTGCTGTTGGGGTTCAGGCCCATGTAGTTGAGCACCGCCGGCAGCATTTCATCCGCCGAGTCCATGAACGACACACCGCAGGTCGCCAGCTTCTTCATGTTTTCCGGTTCGAACAGCACGGCCCAGGAATCGATATGGTCGACGCCCAGCACTTCCTTCACTTTATCGACGTTGTAGCCAATGCCATTGGTGCCCCACAGGTACGGTACGGAGTACTGGTTGCCCGGGTCGTTCTTTTCCAGGCGCTTGAGCAACACCGGGTCGAGATTGGCGTAGTTCGTCAGCAATGACTTGTCGAGCTTCTGGAACGCCCCGGCCTTGATCTGCTTGCCCAGGAAGTGGTTGGACGGCACTACCACGTCGTAGCCGGTACGCCCGGCGAGCAACTTGCCTTCCAGGGTTTCGTTGGAATCAAACACGTCATACACCGGCTTGATACCGGTGGCCTTTTCGAAGTTGGCCAGGGTGTCCGGGCCGATGTAGTCCGACCAGTTATAAACATGCACAGTCGGTGCGGCCTGCACGCTGACAGCCAGCGTGATACCTGCACCTACCAGCAAGGCTTTGCGAAATAAAGAAAATGGCAAGTGGAGGTCCTCTTAAATAGTTGGGCCCAAAGTTGTTGCCCGGCAACAAAACCGGCGCGCAACTTACCCTCGATAAACCGATCCGGCAAAACTTTCTGTCATTTAATGTGTGTGAGGGGGACTAGCCCCCAATGGCGGTGTGTCAGCTTGCACAGGTGTTTCTGATACAACGCCATCGGGGGCAAGCCCCCTCCCACAGGTTTTAAGGCTTACTTGCCCGACTTGATCTTGGTCCAGCTGCGTGTCATTTCACGCTGTGTAGCAGCCGGCAAGTCTGCAATGGCGTAGAGCTTGGCCTGCACATCCGCTGGCGGGTAGATGCCCGGGTCGCTGGTGATGTCTTTGTCGACCAGTGCGGTGGCTTTCTCGTTACCGTTCGGGAAACGTACGCTGTCGGTGATCGCCGCCATTACTTTCGGCTCGAGCAGGTAGTTCATGAACTTGTAGGCGGCTTCGACGTTCTCGGCATCTTTAGGGATGGCGACCATGTCATAGAAACTGCCGGCGCCTTCTTTAGGAATGTCGTAGGCAACCTTGACCTTGCCACCGGCTTCAGCCGCGCGGGACTTGGCCTGCTGGATGTCACCCGAGTAACCCACGGCGACGCAGATGTTGCCGTTGGCCAGGTCCGAAATGTACTTGGACGAGTGGAAGTAGCCGATCGAAGGACGCAGCTTGAGGAACAGTTCTTCGGCTTTCTTCAGGTCTTCTTTCTTCTGGGTGTCGGTCGGCAGGCCTAGGTAGTGCAGCGCCACCGGCAGCATTTCGGTTGGCGAGTCGAGGAAGCTCACGCCGCAGCTTTTCAGCTTGGCGATGTTTTCCGGCTTCATCAGCACGTCCCAGGAATCGATCTTGTCGACGCCGAGCGCAGCCTTGACCTTCTCCGGGTTGTAGCCGATGCCGATCGAGCCCCACATGTACGGAAAGGCGTGCTTGTTGTCCGGGTCGCTGACCGACACGGCTTTGAGCAGGGACTTGTTCAGGTTGCCGTAGTTGGACAGCTTGGACTTGTCCAGCTCCTGGTAGACGCCGGCCTTGATCTGCTTGGCGAGGAAGTTGTTCGACGGTACGACGATGTCGTAGCCGGACTTGCCTGCCAGCAACTTGGCTTCCAGGGTCTCGTTGCTGTCAAAAACGTCGTACACCACTTTAATGCCCGACTCTTTTTCAAAGTTGGCGATGGTGTCCGGTGCAATGTAGTCGGACCAGTTGTAGACGTGCAGCACTTTATCGTCTGCCTGGGCCGCGCCCGCCATTGCGCCCATCAGGGACAAGGCGAGGAGAGTCTTGCCAGCGTTCTTCAAACCTAATGCCTTCATTTGGTGATGCTCCAATTTTTTCTTTTTTGGGCCACAGCTCTTGTGTCTGGCAGCCCTTCGAAAGGGCAACAAAACAGGGCGACAGTCTGGCAAGTTCCGGGGCCGGCTTTCAACCAAAGCCCCGTTTTTATAACAACCCAGACGCAGCGCCCGAAGCCGCTGCGCACTGAGCCTAGCACTTAGCCCTGCAATGCCGCCAAAGTCAGGTCCAGGCACTGCCGCGCCTTGGTCACCAGCTCGTCGATTTCAGCCTTGCTGATCACCAGCGGCGGCGAAATGATCATGGTGTCGCCCACGGCGCGCATGATCAGGCCATTCTCGAAGCAGAACGTGCGGCAGATCATGCCCACACCACGGCCTTTGTAACGCTTGCGCGTCGCCTTGTCCTGCACCAGCTCGATCGCACCGAGCATGCCGACACCGCGAACTTCACCCACCAACGGGTGATCAGCCAGCTCCCTCAAACGCTTTTGCAAATAGGGTGCCGTTTCGTCATGCACACGCTTAACAATTTGTTCATCGCGCATGATGCGGATGTTTTCCAGGGCGACTGCTGCCGCCACCGGGTGACCGGAATAGGTGAAGCCGTGGTTGAAATCGCCGCCTTCGTTCAGCACCGCGACCACTTCGTCGCGCACGATCAGGCCACCCATCGGGATATAGCCCGAGGTCAGGCCCTTGGCGATGGTCATCATGTGCGGCTTGAGGTCATAGAAATCGCTGCCGAACCACTCACCAGTACGGCCGAAACCGCAGATCACTTCATCAGCGATAAACAGGATGTCGTACTTGGCGAGGATTTCCTTGATGCGCGGCCAGTAAGTGGCTGGCGGCACGATCACGCCACCGGCGCCCTGGATCGGCTCGGCAATAAATGCACCTACGTTGTCCACGCCCAGCTCCAGAATCTTCTCTTCCAGCTGGTTGGCCGCCCACACGCCGAACTCTTCCGGGCTCATGTCGCCGCCTTCACCGAACCAGTACGGCTGGGCGATGTGGGTGATGCCCGGGATCGGCAGGTCGCCCTGCTCATGCATATAGGTCATGCCGCCCAGGCTGGCACCTGCCACGGTGGAACCGTGATAGCCATTCTTGCGCGAGATGATGGTTTTCTTGTTCGGCTGGCCCTTGATCGCCCAGTAGTGGCGAACCATGCGCAACATGGTGTCGTTGCCTTCGGAGCCGGAACCGGTGAAGAACACGTGGTTCATGCCGGCGGGGGCGATGTCGGAAATGGCCTTGGCCAGCTCCAGCACCGGCGGGTGAGCGGTCTGGAAGAAGAGGTTGTAGTACGGCAGTTCTTTCATCTGCTTGGCGGCGGCGTCAGCCAGTTCATCGCGACCGTAACCGATTGCCACGCACCACAGGCCGGCCATGCCGTCGAGGATCTTGTTGCCTTCGCTGTCCCACAGGTAAACGCCGTGGGCTTTGGTGATGATCCGTGGGCCTTTCTCTTTCAATTGCTTGAAGTCGCTGAACGGCGCCAGGTGATGATCGCTGCTCAAGGCTTGCCATTCACGGGTTTGCGGGTTGTTGCTGGACATACCAATCTCCTAGACATTTCAGGTGAGGGCGCGCCGTTCCCACGGCGCGCCCGGCGCATCAGACGGCGAAGAGCAGGAATTCCCGCTCCCACGAACTGATCACGCGCTTGAAGTTTTCATGCTCGGCCCGCTTGACCGCGACGTAGCCTGTGATGAATTTTTGACCCAGGTATTTCTCGATGGTCTTGCTGTTTTCCATGCGTTCCAGGGCATCTTCGATGGTCAACGGCAGGCGCAGGTTGCGGCGCTCGTAACCACGGCCCACCACCGGCGCACTCGGGTTATGGCCTTCGACCATGCCGATGTAGCCGCACAGCAGGCTGGCGGCAATCGCCAGGTACGGGTTGGCGTCGGCGCCCGGCAGGCGGTTTTCCACGCGGCGGTTTTGCGGGCCGGCATCCGGCACACGCAGGCCGACGGTGCGGTTTTCTTCGCCCCACTCCACGTTCACCGGCGCCGAGGTGTCCGGCAGGAAGCGACGGAACGAGTTCACGTTGGGAGCGAACAGCGGCAGCAACTCAGGGATGAATTTCTGCAGGCCGCCAATGTGGTTGAGAAATAGCTGGCTCATGGTCCCGTCTTCATTGGAGAAGACGTTCTTGCCGGTGGCGATGTCGATGATGCTCTGGTGCAGGTGCATCGCGCTGCCGGGCTCGCCGGTCATCGGCTTGGCCATGAAGGTGGCGGCCACGTCGTGCTTGAGCGCGGCTTCGCGCATGGTGCGCTTGAACACCAGGATCTGATCAGCCAGGGACAGCGCATCGCCGTGACGGAAGTTGATTTCCATCTGCGCGGTGCCGTCCTCGTGGATCAGCGTGTCGAGGTCCAGCTCCTGCAGCTCGCACCAGTCGTAGACGTCTTCGAACAAGGGGTCGAATTCGTTCGCCGCTTCTATAGAGAAGGATTGGCGACCGGTCTCCGGGCGACCGGAACGGCCGATCGGCGGTTGCAGCGGGAAGTCCGGGTCTTCGCAGCGCTTGGTCAGGTAGAACTCCATCTCCGGCGCCACGATGGGCTGCCAGCCGCGGTCGGCGTAGAGCTTGAGGACTTTCTTGAGCACGTTGCGCGGCGACAGCTCGATCGGGTTGCCTTGCTTGTCGTAGGTATCGTGGATCACCTGGGCGGTGGGCTCGATGGCCCAGGGCACCAGGAACACCGCGTTCTGGTCGGGGCGGCAGATCATGTCGATGTCGGCCGGGTCGAGCAATTCGTAATAGATGTCGTCTTCGACATAGTCGCCGGTCACGGTCTGCAACAGAACGCTCTCGGGCAGGCGCATGCCTTTTTCGGCGATGAACTTGTTGGTCGGCGAGATCTTGCCCCGGGTGATCCCCGTCAGGTCGCCAATCATGCATTCGACTTCTGTGATCTTGTGGTCTTTCAACCAATCGGTGAGCTGGTCGAGGTTGTTACTCATAAATGCCTCTGGGCTGGGTTTCCTGACATCCATTAAAAGGTCAGGCGTTGGTTGACGCAGCATCCGCGTCGTCTCTTCGTTCAGGGTAGGAGCTTACCTGCCATTTGCTGCAGCGTTGCATTCCTCAAGCCAAAGTCGTGCAGAATCATGAGCAGCACCTGGCGCAGGCACCGTTCACAGGCAAATTCGAGGGCAGCAAAGGGGCAAAGAAGAGGTCCGCCCAGGCGTCAAGAATATTGGCCGGGGCGCGGGCGTTCACACAGGATGAATGAACGGATGACAACGCCTGCGTGGAGCAGGCCGAGACGCCAAGTGGCGGCAGGAAACACATGAAGCACCCCGGTATTATTGCTGTTATGGGTTTGAATCGAGCTTAGCCTTGTTCATTTTTTTACACAACACCCCCGTAAAAAATACAACACGGCCCGCTCAAGCCTGCGAGTCCCAAGCCCTTCAAACCCAAAAAAACGCCCCAAAAAGCCCCAAAAAAGCCTTCGCGGCGCTTTTTTAGGGCAAAAAAGGCCTCGCTTGACTTCGGCATGCCGTTCGGGTTGACTGAAACCAGAAAAGATCAATGATTGATATTTTTAACAACAAAGGTGTTGCATCATGTCGGTACCCCCGCGTGCCGTTCAGCTTAACGAAGCGAACGCGTTCCTTAAGGATCATCCTGAGGTTCTGTACGTAGACCTTCTAATTGCGGATATGAATGGTGTGGTGCGCGGCAAGCGCATCGAACGCACCAGCCTCCACAAGGTTTACGAGAAGGGCATTAACCTGCCTGCCTCTTTATTTGCCCTGGATATCAACGGCTCTACGGTGGAAAGCACCGGCCTGGGCCTGGACATCGGTGATGCTGACCGAATCTGTTATCCGATCCCCGACACCCTGTGCAATGAACCCTGGCAAAAGCGCCCTACCGCGCAACTGCTGATGACCATGCACGAACTTGAAGGTGAACCTTTCTTCGCCGATCCGCGCGAAGTGCTCCGCCAAGTTGTAAGCAAATTTGACGACCTCGGTCTGACCATCTGTGCCGCCTTCGAACTCGAGTTCTACCTGATCGACCAGGAGAACGTGAACGGCCGCCCACAACCGCCCCGCTCGCCGATTTCCGGCAAACGCCCGCACTCGACACAGGTCTACCTGATCGACGACCTCGACGAATACGTCGACTGCCTCCAGGACATCCTGGAAGGTGCAAAAGAGCAAGGCATCCCGGCCGACGCCATCGTCAAGGAAAGTGCCCCGGCACAGTTCGAAGTGAACCTGCACCACGTGGCCGACCCGATCAAGGCCTGCGACTACGCGGTACTGCTCAAGCGCCTGATCAAGAACATCGCCTACGACCATGAGATGGACACCACCTTCATGGCCAAGCCTTACCCAGGCCAGGCAGGCAACGGTTTGCACGTACACATTTCGATCCTGGACAAGGACGGCAAGAATATCTTTGCCAGCGAGGATCCCGAGCAGAACGCCGCATTGCGTCACGCGATCGGCGGTGTGCTCGAGACCCTGCCCGCCCAAATGGCGTTCCTGTGCCCCAACGTCAACTCCTACCGTCGTTTTGGCGCACAGTTCTACGTGCCGAACTCGCCGTGCTGGGGCCTGGATAACCGCACCGTGGCGATTCGCGTACCGACCGGCTCGTCCGACGCCGTACGTATCGAGCACCGCGTGGCCGGCGCCGACGCCAACCCTTACCTGCTGATGGCTTCGGTCCTGGCAGGCGTGCACCACGGTCTGACCAACAAGATCGAACCTGGCGCACCGGTGGAAGGCAACAGCTACGAGCAGAACGAACAAAGCCTGCCGAACAACCTGCGTGATGCACTGCGTGAGTTGGACGACAGCGAGGTGATGGCCAAGTACATCGATCCTAAATACATCGATATCTTCGTCGCCTGTAAGGAAAGTGAGCTGGAAGAGTTCGAACACTCCATCTCCGACCTTGAGTACAACTGGTATCTGCATACCGTCTGACGGTCGTGGTGAGCAGGCTTGTCCTGCGTTGGGCTGTGAAGCGGTCCTGGAGTGGGCAACTTGGTGTACCTGGTGCATCGGGTTCTGCTTGAAGGGGGCTGCTTCGCAGCCCAACGCAGGGCAAGCCTGCTCGCCACACTGGGTGTGCCTGTCTGCTTGGTTGTCTGTCTGCTTGGTCTGCCCTGTCTGCTTGGTGCCAGCTCGCTTGGTATGCCTGCCTGCTTGGTTGCTGCCTGCCTGGTTGACTGCATGCCACAACAGGCTCACTTGCCACACCTACACAGTCGCCTCACAGGTATGGATCATCCTTAAGCTCTGCGTACAATGCGCTCTGCCTTGTAGGAGACGTCCATGACCACCCGCCCCGCCACCCCTCGCAAACCCCGCGCCCGCAGCCAGGCACGGATCGACGCGATTCTCGATGCCGCCCGCACCCTGCTGGCCGCCGAAGGCGTGGCGAGTCTGTCGATCTACAGCGTCGCCGAGCGTGCGCAGATTCCACCGTCGTCGGTGTATCACTTTTTTGCGAGTGTGCCGGCGCTGCTCGAGGCGCTCACGGCAGACGTGCACGCAGCCTTCCGGGCGGCCATCCAGGCGCCCATCGAGCATGAGTCACTCCAGCACTGGCGTGACCTGTCCTGCATCGTCGAGCAACGCATGCTCACCATCTACAGCAACGACGCAGCAGCACGTCAGCTGATCCTCGCCCAGCACGGGTTGACCGAAGTGACCCAGGCGGACCGCCAGCATGATCTGGAGTTGGGGGATTTGATGCTCGAAGTATTCAATCGCCACTTCGAGGTGCCGACACTGCCCACGGACGTGGATGTGTTTGCCCTGGCGCTGGAGCTGAGCGACCGCGTGTACGCACGTTCGGTGCATCAGCATGGGCAGATCACTGCGCGCATGGCCGAGGAAGGCATGCGGGTGTTCGATGCCTATGTGGGCCTTTACCTGCCGCCCTACCTGCCCAAACGATAAGTCTTGCGTTGGCGGGGCCGGCCTTTTCGCCAGCAAACCCGCTCCCGCATTGACCGCATTCCTAGGTTGGAATGCCGTTAAATGTGGGAGCTGGCTTGCCTGCGATAGCGATTTCGAGGGCGCCAATCACAACTTGGCGATCGACACCTCGGTGGATTTCACGAAGGCAATCACTTCGCTGCCGATCACCAGCTCCAGCTCTTTGACCGAGCGCGTGGTGATCACCGAAGTGACGATGCCGGAGGCGGTCTGTACGTCGATTTCCGACAGCACGTCGCCTTCGACGATTTCCTTGATGGTGCCTTTGAATTGGTTACGTACGTTGATGGCTTTAATAGTCATGCGATTTCTCCTGGGGTCGAAATAGCTGCAAGTTGTTAGCTACCAGCTGCAAGTCAAAGCACTTTGCTTTCCCTTGCAGCGTGAAGCTGAAAGCTTGCCGCTGCTTTATTGCGCCCAACGCAGTTGCGTAGGCAGCGGTGAAACAGGTTCGGGTTCCGGCGGCGTGCCGGGCAACGACAACACACGGTTCAATACTTCGGCTTCCAGCGCGGCCAGGCGATGTGAGCCCCGCACCCGTGGGCGCGGCAGGTCCACGATCAGGTCGAGACCGATTTCGCCGTCTTCGATCAGGATCACCCGGTCGGCAATCGCCACGGCTTCGCTGACATCGTGAGTCACCAGCAACACGGTGAAACCGTGCTTTTGCCAGAGGTTCTCGATCAGCTGCTGCATCTCGATACGGGTCAGGGCATCCAGCGCGCCCAGCGGCTCATCCAGCAGCAACAGGCGCGGTTGGTGGATCAGCGCACGGGCCAGGGCCACGCGTTGCTTCTGGCCACCGGACAAGGCCGCTGGCCATTCATTGGCACGTTCCGCCAAGCCCACCGCTTCCAGGGCTTCCAGCGCCTTGGGACGCCAGTTGCCCTTGAGGCCCAGGCCAACGTTGTCGATGATCTTTTTCCACGGCAGCAAGCGCGCTTCCTGGAACATCAACCGCGTGTCCTCAATTGCCTCGCTCAGCGGCGCGGAACCGGCCAGCAGCTCGCCGCCGCTGGCTTTATCCAGGCCGGCAAGCAAGCGCAGCAAAGTACTTTTACCGCAGCCGCTGCGGCCGACCACGGCCACGAACTGGCCGGCCGGAATGTGCAGGTCGATGTCCTTGAGCACTTCCCGCGCACCAAAGGCCTTGCGCAATTTGCGCACCGCCAGCGGGATACCCTTCAACAGGCGTGGAGGTTGTTGAGCGGTCATGCCGCACCTCCTTTATTCACTTGGTAAGCCGGGTGCCAGCGCAGCCACACACGCTCCAGGCCGCGGGCGGCCAGGTCGGCGAGCTTGCCGAGGATGGCGTACATGACAATGGCCAGGACCACCACGTCGGTTTGCAGGAATTCGCGGGCGTTCATCGCCAGGTAGCCGATGCCGGAGCTGGCCGAGATGGTTTCCGCCACGATCAACGTCAGCCACATAAAGCCCAGTGCGAAACGCACGCCCACCAGGATCGATGGCAACGCGCCCGGCAGGATCACTTGACGGAACAGGCTGAAGCCGGACAAACCATAGCTGCGCGACATTTCCACCAGCGCCGGATCGACGTTGCGGATGCCGTGGTAGGTGTTCAGGTAGATCGGGAACAGCGTGCCGAGGGCGACCAGGAAAATCTTCGCGGTTTCGTCGATGCCGAACCACAGGATCACCAGCGGGATCAGCGCCAGGTGCGGCACGTTGCGGATCATCTGCACCGAGCTGTCCAGCAGGCGTTCGCCCCACGTCGACAGGCCAGTGATAAAGCCCAGGGCCAGGCCGATACTGCCGCCGATCACGAAGCCGAGGCCAGCGCGCCAGCCACTGATGGCCAGGTGCGTCCAGATTTCGCCGCTGCGGACCAGGTTGATCCCGGCCTCAATCACCGCGCTCGGCGCCGGCAGAATGCGCGTCGACAACCAGCCCGCCGACACCGACAACTGCCACACCGCCAGCAAAAGAATCGGTAGCACCCACGGTGCCACGCGATGGCTCAATTTTTCAAAGTTCATGGCGGCGCCTCAACTCTGTGACGCAGCTTTGGGAAGGATATCGTTGGCGACCATCTCGCCAAACGGGCTGACGTAACCGGCGCTTTTCGGCAGCTCGGGACGTTCGATATCCAGGTGGGGAAACAGCAGTTCCGCGACGCGATACGACTCTTCCAGGTGTGGGTAACCGGAGAAGATAAAGGTGTCGATGCCCAGTGCGGCGTATTCCTTCACGCGTTCCGCCACGGTGGGGCCATCGCCCACCAGCGCGGTGCCCGCACCACCGCGTACCAGGCCGACGCCAGCCCACAGGTTGGGACTGACTTCCAGGTTGTCACGGTTGCCGCCATGCAAGGCAGCCATGCGTTGCTGGCCGACGGAATCGAAGCGCGCCAGGGAGGCCTGGGCACGGGCGATGGTGTCGTCGTCCAGGTGGGAGATCAGTTTGTCGGCGGCTTTCCACGCCTCTTCGTTGGTTTCACGCACGATCACATGCAGGCGAATACCGAAGCGCACGGTGCGCCCCAGCTTCGCGGCCTTGGCCCGCACCTGCGCGATTTTTTCCGCGACAGCCGCCGGCGGCTCGCCCCAGGTCAGCACCATTTCCACTTGTTCGGCTGCCAGGTCCTGGGCCGCTTCGGAGGAACCGCCGAAGTACAGTGGCGGACGCGGCTGCTGGATCGGCGGGTAGAGCAATTTCGCGCCTTTGACACTGATGTGCTCGCCGTCGTAATCGACGGTTTCGCCTTCCAGCACACGCCGCCAGATCCGCGTGAACTCCACCGAGGCCTGGTAGCGCTCTTCATGGCTCAAGAACAAACCGTCGCCGGCCAACTCTTCCGGATCACCGCCCGTCACCAGGTTGAACAGTGCACGGCCACCGGACAGGCGATCCAGGGTCGCGGCCTGGCGCGCGGCCACCGTCGGGGAAATGATCCCGGGGCGCAGTGCGACAAGGAATTTCAAACGCTGGGTCACCGGAATCAGCGAAGCCGCCACCAGCCACGAATCTTCGCAGGAGCGACCGGTTGGGATCAGCACCCCACCGAACCCGAGGCGGTCCGCCGCCTGGGCCACTTGCTGCAGATAACCGTGATCAACGGCGCGAGCGCCTTCGGCGGTGCCAAGGTAATGGCCGTCGCCGTGGGTAGGCAGGAACCAGAAAATATTGAGGCTCATGGAGTTGTCTCCTGAAGAAGTCGGATTACGGCGCTTTGGCCACAGCGGCAGGTGGCGTCCAGATCACGTCCTTGATGTTCAAGGGTTTGGGGATCAATTTGAGTTGGTAGAAGCTGTCGGCGATTTTCTGTTGGGCCGCCACCACTTCCGGCGTCAGGAAATGCGCACCGTAGCCTTGGCGTTTCACCGAGGTCAGGGTGATGTCAGCCGGCAGGCCGAGCAGCGGCGCCACTTGTTCAGTGACTTCCTGCGGGTTGGCCCTGGACCATTCGCCCACGGCGCGCACTTCTTCAATCAGCGCCTTGACCACTTCAGGGTGTTTTTCGGCGTAGGGCTTGGTCGCCAGGTAGAACTGATGGTTGTCGGCGATGCCGGTACCGTCACGCAGGGTGCGCGCTTGCAGCTGTTTCTCGGCGGCCGCCTGGTAGGGGTCCCAGATCACCCACGCATCGACACTGCCACGCTCGAACGCGGCACGCGCATCGGCGGGCGGCAGGAAGACGGTCTGCACGTCGGTGTATTTGAGGCCGGCATCTTCCAGCGCACGCACCAGCAGGTAGTGCACGTTGGAGCCTTTGTTCAGCACGATTTTCTTGCCCTTGAGCTCGGCCACCGATTTGATCGTCGAATCTTTCGGCACCAGGATCGCTTCACTGGTCGGCGCTGGAGGCTCATAGGCCACGTAGACCAGATCGGCACCGGCCGCCTGGGCGAACACTGGTGGGGTTTCGCCCGTGACGCCAAAGTCGATCGAGCCGACGTTCAGGCCTTCGAGCAATTGCGGGCCGCCGGGAAACTCGGTCCACTGCACCTGCACGCCCTCGGCGGCCAGGCGTTTTTCCAGGGTGCCCTTGGCCTTGAGCAGCACCAGGGTGCCGTATTTCTGGTAACCGATACGCAAGGTTTCGGCAGCCTGGGCTTGAACCATGGCGCCGAAGGACACAGCCGCAGCAAACAGTGCGACCAGACCACGACGCAAGATGACAGTGCGCATGGCGCTCTCTCCAAATAGTGCGATTAGGGGGTTGGCTGCACCTGCTTGGCCGTTGGCGGCTGAGTAAGGTGAGTACTTCTAAATGGCTGGCTGAGGCTCAGATGCTCCAGCGAGCACTCAACAAACGTTCATTCAACACATGGGGGTCAAGCGGTTTCGGGCGACGGGCCATGGCGCCGTACAGCGTCTCCAGAGCCTCGTGCAAACGGTGTTCGAGCACAGGCACCAGTTGTGCCTGGGCACTGCCTTCGCCATAGGCGATCTGGCTGTCTTCGGCAAAGATGCCGTGAAGCAATTCCTGCGCCTTGAGGGCTGACAAAACCGGCTTCAAGGCGTAATCCACCGCCAGCATGTGGGCGATGCTGCCGCCGGTAGCCATCGGCAACACAATCTTGTGAGCCAGGGCGCGTTCGGGCAGCAGGTCGAGCACGGTCTTCAGCGCGCCCGAGAACGACGCCTTGTACACCGGCGTGGCGATCACCAGGCCATCGGCGTTAGCCACTTGCTGCAACAGGTCAATGACCTTGGGACTGTCGAAGCGCGCGTGCAGCAAGTCTTCAGCCGGGAAGTCCCGTATCTGGTAACTCACCACTTCCACCCCTTTGTCTTGCAACCACTGACGGGTTTTATCCAGCAAGACCCCGGAGCGGGAACGCTGGCTGGGACTGCCTCCAAGTGTTACGACCAACATGCAGGAATTCCTTGAGCAGGTGTCGGCGGTTCGCTGTGTGACGATGGCGCCAAGATGGAACAGACCTTATCAGCAGATTTATATATCTTTAAATCTTATTTTTTCATGTGTTTATTCTTTAAATGCATATGAGAGTTATCAAATCCCAGGCGAAAAAAAAGGCCGTCGAAACGGCCTGAAAACCCTTGCTATGTGAGTCGTCGGAACTATTGCTATCGCCGGCAAGCCAGCTCCTACAAATGGAATGCGATCACCTGTAGGAACCGGCTCGCCGGCGATGGCGGTGTCAGCCTTAACGATTAGGCTGAGGGGTAAGGCGCAGATACGGCTTCACCGCCCGGTAACCCTTCGGAAAGCGCTTCTTGATTTCTTCCTCGTCCTTGAGCGAAGGCACGATCACCACTTCATCACCGTCCTGCCAGTTGGCGGGGGTGGCGACCTTGTGGTTGTCGGTCAGCTGCAACGAGTCGATGACCCGCAGGATTTCGTGGAAGTTGCGGCCGGTGCTGGCCGGGTAGGTGATGGTCAGGCGAATCTTTTTGTTCGGATCGATCACGAACAGGGAGCGCACGGTGAGGGTGTCACTGGCGTTCGGGTGGATCAGGTCATAAAGGTCCGACACCTTGCGATCGGCATCCGCCAGGATCGGGAAGTTGACGATGGTGTTCTGGGTTTCGTTGATGTCCTCGATCCACTTGTGGTGCGAGTCCACCGGGTCTACGGACAGGGCGATGGCCTTGACGCCGCGCTTGGCGAACTCATCCTTGAGCTTGGCAGTGAAGCCCAGCTCGGTGGTGCACACCGGGGTGAAGTCCGCCGGGTGGGAAAACAACACACCCCAGCTATCGCCCAGCCATTCGTGGAAACGAATCTTGCCGGCGCTGGAATCCTGTTCGAAGTCGGGGGCGATATCGCCTAGTCTTAGGCTCATGGTGTGGCTCCTGGTGAGTGCTTATGGAGCCCACTGTGCATGGATTGACGATTATTTAAAAAGAATAAATATCGATTTATCTAGACGATAAAGGAATATTAAAAATCTGTTCATTGGACGCCGCAACGGGCGAGGAGCAACATCCGCTTCAAGGTTCGAGAAGGCCTTGAGACGCTGTAAAAAGAGGGGTTCAGGAAGGGCCTGCGGGGGTTTGGCCCGACTTGAAACGCAAGACACCTTGCCCGGCGTAGCGCCGGGCAAGGTTTACAGTCTTACTACAGCTTCACGCTACTAGAACAGTGGCAGCGAGTAGCTGACGATCAGGCGGTTTTCGTCCTGGTTACGCTGGCCAGGAATGTCGTTGCGCCACATGGCGTTTTTCCATGCCACACCGACGTTCTTCAGCGGACCTTCTGGTACGACGTAGGCAACAGTGATGTCACGTTCCCACTCGTTCCCGCCGTCGCCATTGACAGCACGTTGCGGCCGGGTCGAACCGACGTTACCGCGGGTGTCGATATTGTCACCACGCAGGTAGACCACACCGGCGGTCAAACCTGGTACGCCAACCTTGGCGAAGTCGTAGGCGTAGCGAGCTTGCCAGGTACGTTCACCGGCACGGGCGAACTTGGCAATCTGCATGTCGGTGGTCAGGTAAGCCGACGAACCGTCGCCTTGGTTCAACCAAGGGAAGTCACTGTTACCGTTACTGACCTGGTAACCACCACCGAAGGTGTGACCACCCAGGGTGTACAGGAACAAGCCACTGTACAGGTTGTTGTCGACCTTACCTTTGGTGATGGTCGCACCGGCGGCATTGGTGCCGTAGTCACCTGTGGTGTAGTAGTTCGCGTCGTGGCCGTTGGCGCCATCGTCGCGGCTATTGAAATAGCGCAGGTCGGTTTTCAGCACGCCAGGACCGATTGCCCAGTTGTGCAGCAAGCCCAGGAAGTGCTGTTTGTAGAACTGATCCAGATTGCCGTAGTAGTACTGGGCAGTCAGGTCTTTGGTGATTTTGTAGTCGCCACCAGCGTAGTAGAACTTGTTGCTGTCACGGCCAGCGGCTGTACGGCCGTTGGCACCTGCGATAGAAAGGTTCTCGACGTTGCTGGAGTTACGGCCCTTGACCTTCTCGATCTGACCGGCAACCAGCGTCAGGTCTTTGATGTCGTTTGTGGTGATCTGGCCGCCCTGGAAGGTTTGCGGCAGCAGACGACCATCGTTGGTCACGATAACCGGCAGCTTGGGTTGCAGAGTACCCAGCTTCAGTTCGGTTTGAGAGATCTTCGCCTTGGCGGTCAGGCCGAGGCTGGAGTAGTTGTCAACAGCTTCGCCGTTGGACTTGCTCGGGAAAACCGTGCCGCCGTAAGAACCGGCGTTGCCAGTCGAACGAGCAGTGGCGCCGTTGGTGCCGCCACCCGAATCCAGGCGCACGCCCAGCAGGCCGATAGCGTCAAGACCGAAGCCTACGGTGCCTTGGGTATAACCGGAGATGAAACGCAGGTCGAAGGCTTGACCCCATTCTTCTTGCTTGCTCTGCGCACCGGCCGCCTTGGTAGCGTCGTCACGGTTATCGGTGTTGATGTAGAAGTTACGCAGCCCCAGTGTTGCCTTGCTATCTTCGATGAAACCGGCGGAGTTTGCCTGTTGGGCAATCGCAGCTACAGCCACGGCCAACGCCAATGTTGACTTCTTCATGTACCGCTCCTCTCATTTCTAATTTTTGTATTTCTTTGGTCTCGGGTCTGACGCCCTCGATCCACAGATGCGCGATTAGCGCCAGATAGTGACTACCAAGTCAATCGTAACCTTGTGTGTCTACTACCTTCGTCTAATCGCAGTTAATTTGGTCCCTGCAGGGTAATGAGTTTTTCATACACCCAAAAAGAATTGTTTCATTCTTTTTCATACGATTCGGGAATAAGACTTTCCATGGCGCGAACGGGTCAGCATAGACGAGCCGCTCCATAAGCTAATTCCCAAAGGGTATTTGTTAGCGCTTTTTTAGATCGATTAGTGTGGCCGTACCGTTTCATACGTCACCCACGATCAAAAAGGCGACGCCATCATGGCCAAAGGCACATCCTCCCGTCAATTTGTTACAGTTTTTGTGTCACTAATACTTTCTTTTGGTGTCAAAGCCGCCGATTTAACCGTCGGCTACCAAACGGGTATCGATCCCAGCAAAGTCCCACAGGCCGATGGCCTCTATGAAAAGGCCATTGGCGAGAAAATTGCCTGGCGCCGATTCAACAGCGGGCCGGAAGTCGTCACCGCGATCGCCTCGGGTGATGTGCAAATCGGCAACCTCGGTTCCAGCCCCCTCGCCGCAGCTGCATCGCGCAATCTACCGATCGTCGCGTTTATCGTATCGGCGCAGATCAATACTTCTGAAGCATTGGTGGTGCGCAACGGCAGCGGCATCGACAAACCCGAAGACCTGGTCGGCAAGACCATCGCCACGCCCTTTGTCTCCACCTCTCATTACAGCCTGCTCGGTGCATTGAAGCATTGGGGGCTGGACACCCGGAAAGTCAAAGTGGTGAACCTGCAACCCGCCGAAATTGCCGCCGCGTGGAAACGAGGTGATATCGACGGCGCTTTTGTCTGGTCACCTGCGCTCGGAGAGATCCGCAAGACCGGCAAGACCCTGACAGACGCGGCCCAGGTGGGTCAGTGGGGCGCACCGACGTTTGAGGTGTGGGTAGCACGCAAGGATTTTGCGCAAAAACATCCTGACGTAGTGGCCAGGTTTGCCAAGGTCACGCTGGACTCTTTCGCTGACTACGCCGCCCATAAAGATGCCTGGACAGTGGACTCCGAGCCGGTACAGAAAATCGCCAAACTGACAGGTTCAAACGCCGCCGACATTCCAGAGCTGTTGGCCGGTACCACCTTCCCGGACGCCAAGGCGCAGCAGACCGACGCACTGCTCAAAGGCGGCACGGCGAAGGCGATTGGGGAGACAGCGAAGTTCCTGAAGGAACAAGGCAAGGTCGAGACAGTGTTGCCGGACTATTCGGCCTTTGTGACCGACCAATTCATCAAGCCCTGACCCTGTAGGAGCCGGCTTGCCGGCTCCTGCAGAATGGGGATTACAGCGCCTTTTCGAAGATCTTCGAATTACGCTGGTAGTTGTACAGCGACGCCCGTGCCGACGGCAGGCGATCAACACTGCTCGGCACGAAGCCCCGCTCGCGGAACCAGTGGGCAGTGCGCGTGGTAAGCACGAACAAGGTCTTCAAACCCTGGGCCCGCGCACGAGTTTCGATGCGTTCGAGCAGCTCATCACCGCGCCCGCCGTGGCGGTATTCCGGGTTCACCGCCAGGCACGCCAGCTCACCCGCATCCGAATCCGCGATCTGATACAGCGCCGCACAGGCGATGATCATGCCTTCGCGCTCGACCACACTGAATTGCTCGATCTCACGCTCCAGCACTTCGCGCGAACGACGCACCAGGATGCCCTGCTCTTCCAGCGGGCTGATCAGGTCCAGCAAGCCACCGACGTCTTCAATCGCCGCCTCACGGACCAGCTCGAATTGTTCCTGGGCCACCAGCGTACCGCCGCCGTCCCGGGTGAACAGTTCGGTGAGCAGCGCGCCGTCTTCGGCGTAACTGACGATATGGCTGCGCCCGACGCCGCCACGGCAAGCCTCGGCGGCGGCATCCAACAGCTCGGCCTGGTAGTTGCTGCCCAGGCGCTGCAGGTGCGCCGGCACTTGCTGCGGACGCAGCTCGCGGACCAGGCGACCATTTTCATCGATCAGGCCGAGGTCGGCGCCGAACAGCAACAGCTTGTCGGCTCCCAGGTCGATGGCGGCGCGAGTGGCGACGTCTTCGCAGGCCAGGTTGAAGATCTCACCCGTCGGCGAATAGCCCAGCGGCGACAGCAACACGATGGAGCGCTCGTCCAGCAGGCGATTGATGCCCTTGCGGTCGACGCGGCGCACTTCGCCGGTGTGGTGGTAATCCACGCCTTCGAGCACGCCGATAGGTCGTGCGGTCACCAGGTTGCCGCTGGCCACCCGCAGGCGTGAGCCCTGCATCGGCGACGAGGCCATGTCCATGGAAAGGCGCGCTTCGATGGCGATGCGCAGGTGGCCGACCGCGTCGATTACACACTCCAGGGTTGCGGCATCGGTGATGCGCAGGCCTTCGTGGTAAGCCGGGGTCAGGCCGCGCGCCTCAAGGCGCGCTTCGATCTGTGGGCGCGAACCGTGCACCAGCACCAGGCGCACGCCGAGGCTGTGCAGCAGTACCAGGTCGTGGACGATATTGCCGAAGTTCGGATGTTCCACACCGTCGCCAGGCAGCATGACCACGAAGGTGCAGTCCCGGTGAGCATTGATGTAGGGCGAAGCGTGACGAAGCCAATTGACGTATTCGGGCATAAAACCTGGGCCTGTAATAAAAAGCAGCCGAAAAAGGATGAATCGTGAAAACGCACAGCGGGCTGATGGTTATCGTCGGAACAGGCTTGGCGACACGCTCGCTCTCCTTCTAAGTACGAACTGGCAAGGGTTAATTTATGCAGGTTTCAGGCAGTAATGTTCGATCAATTCACGCAATAGACGCACTGTAGGCGTCAAGCGTGACATTTCGAGGTACTCGCCCGGCTGGTGGGCGCAGGCGATATCGCCAGGGCCGAGCACCAGGGTTTCACAACCAAGGCGCTGAAGATAAGGCGCTTCCGTGCCGAACGCTACTGCTTCGGCACGATGACCGGTCAATCGTTCCGCAACCCGCACCAACTCGGCGTCTTCGGCTTGCTCGAACGGCGGCACTTCGGGGAACAACGGCGCATAGTCGATCTTGACCTTGTGGCGCTCGGCCAAGGGTTCGAGCTTCTGCCGGATCGCGGCGCGCAGCACCTGCGGGTCCATGCCGGGCAATGGCCGCAGGTCGAATTCCAGGGAGCACTGGCCGCAGATACGGTTGGGGTTGTCGCCGCCATGAATGCAGCCGAAGTTCATGGTCGGCTGCGGTACGCTGAATTGCGGGTTGCGGTACTCGCGCTGCCAGGCCAGGCGCAGGCCGCGCAGTTCGCCGATGGCGTCATGCATGGCCTCCAGGGCACTGTGGCCCAGGCTCGGATCCGACGAATGGCCGCTCTGGCCGAGGATGTCGATGCGTTCCATCATCACGCCTTTGTGCAGGCGGATCGGCTTGAGGCCGGTCGGCTCGCCGATCACCGCCGCACGGCCCAACGGACGACCTTCCTCGGCCAGCGCGCGGGCGCCGGACATGGAGCTTTCTTCATCACAGGTGGCCAGGATCAGCAACGGCTGCTTGAACGGTTGATCGAGCAACGGCAACACGGCCTCAATCGCCAGCGCGAAAAAACCCTTCATGTCGCAGCTGCCCAGTCCTACCCAGCGGCCGTCGACTTCCGTCAGCTTGAGCGGATCGGTCTTCCACAACGCAGCGTCATACGGAACGGTATCGCTATGGCCTGCCAGCACCAGGCCGCCGGGGCCACTGCCGAAGCTGGCGAGCAGGTTGAATTTGCCGGGGCTGACCTGCTGGATGTCGATGGCGAAACCCAGGTCGCCCAGCCAACCGGCGAGCAAATCGATGACCGGTCGGTTGGTCTGGTCGAGAGACGCTTGGGTACAACTGACCGAAGGCGCGGCAATCAGCGCGGCGAACTGCTCTTTCATGGACGGTAATGGCATGCGCGGCCTCTCAACTTCCCGGATGAGCCCCACTATAGAGCCATCTGCACGACACAATAAACCGTTGCGGCGCGTTGCCGGGCTCAGTCCTGTACACTGCACGGCCTTGGCAGCCACTCTTTTCCCCGGCTGCGCTCCCGATCCTGGATTTTCCGGCCATGCAGAAAGAAACCGAAATCAAGCTCCGCGTCAGCCGCGAAACACTCGCCGCGCTGCGTGAGCACCCGCTACTGAAAAAACGCAACAAAAGTGGCTGGGAACGCCGTGAGTTGATGAACCAGTACTTCGACACCCCCGAACGCGACCTGGCCCAGGCCAAGGTCGCGCTGCGCCTGCGCAAGGACGGTGACGACGTGATCCAGACCCTCAAGACCCGTGGCCAGAGCGTCGCCGGTTTGTCGGAACGTAACGAGTACAACTGGGAATTGCCCAAAGCCAAGCTCGACGTGAAGAAGCTCGACGGCGACTGCTGGCCCGAGCAACTGGCCGAGCTGGATAAAAAGACCCTCAAGCCAATCTTCACCACTGACTTCGTGCGTGAGCGCGCCGAAATCGCCTGGGGCCGAGGCAAGGCCAAAGTCGTGATCGAAGCGGCTCTGGACCTCGGCCACGTGGTGGTCGGCAAGCAGAAAGAAGAAATCTGCGAGCTGGAACTGGAACTGCGCGAAGGCGAACCGGCGGCCCTGCTGGAACTGGCCGCCGAGTTGGCCGCCACCCTCGCACTGATGCCGTGCGACATCAGCAAGGCCGAGCGCGGCTACCGCCTGTACGACGCCAGCAGCTACTCCCTGAGCCTGCCGGCGCCGCAGTTGCACGCCGAAATGCCGTTGGATGACGCGTTCGCCGCGATCATGTGGCACCTGTTGGGCAGCAGCCAACGCCTGGCCGAGCAATACCGTTTCAATGGTCACTGGCGCCTGTTGCAGGACTGGGTCGACAACCTCGGCGAACTGCGTGCCCTGATCGGCAGCCTCGGCCAGGCCGCACCGCGTCAATCCACCAGCGAACTGCGCAGCGCACTGGATGCCCTGCTGGAAGACTGGCGCCCGCTGGTGCAGGCCGGTGACGACGATGAAGACATTCGCAAAGCCGCGCCGGAGCAGTTCATCGAAGAATTGGACGACGTGCGCTGGGGCCTGTTCTCACTGAACGCTTCGCGCTGGCTGCTGGCGCGTGCCTGGACGGCCGATCGCAATGTGCGTGGCAACCGCCAGGGCGCCGCGCAAATCACCAACTGGCTGCCGCGCCTGCTCGCCGACGATGCCGTCGCCCTGCAACTGCCGCGCTACCAGCAGCAACCGGAAGACCTCGCCGAGCAACTGCCGCGTATCGAACGCATCCAGGCCTGGCTGCATCATGCCCGCCAGGTGGTAGACATTCCGGAACTGGACCGTCTGTACGGTGAGCTGAACAAGCTGGTGCAACTGGCCAACCAGCCGATCACCGATGAATCGCTGGATGCGCGCATGCACCAGGCGATTGCGGTGTATCAGAACCGCGCGTGGAAGACCCTGCTGCGTCTGTAAGCGCTATCGCCAGCAAGCCGGCGCCTGCATTGGCATGCATTCCCTTGCGGGAGCCGGGCTTGGCCGCGATGCGGCCTGCTCGGTCAGCGCAGGACCGGCAGGCTGGTGGTCGACTTGATCTCGGATAACGCGACAATCGAGTTGACCTCCTGGATCCCCGGCACCATCGACAGCTTTTCGAAGAAAAACCGCTCGTACGCCTCAATATCCGCCGTCACGATGCGCAACAGAAAATCCACCGCCCCCATCAGCACATAGCACTCCAGCACTTCCGGAAACCCGCGAATCGCCTCGGTGAACTCCGTGAAGTTGGACCGCCCGTGGGCGTTGAGTTTGATCTCGGCGAAAATCTGCGTGTTGAGGCCGATCTTCTTGCGATCCAGCAGGGTGACCTGGCCACGGATCACGCCCTCCTCCTTGAGCCGCTGAATGCGCCGCCAGCACGGCGACTGGGACAGGCCGACCTGCTCGGCGATCTGCGCGCTGGAAAGCGAGGCATCCTCTTGCAGCAGGGCCAGGATGCGGCGGTCGTAGGCGTCCAATTCACTGTGCATAAAAATACCTGTTCTGATGCTTATCTTGAATTGATTGAGTTTATTAATCGTCAATTGCGCCCATCTTAGATAAGAAATCTCCGGTGGCGAATGTAAAAATTTCTCCAGTCGAATCTGGAGAGTCAGCATGCACGCCGTCGAAACCACCCACCCTGCCACCCGCGTCGATGCATGGGCCGTCAGCAGCGCCCATTGCCAGGCGCATTATCAGATCGTTGCCGAGGCTGAACCCGATGTGGTGTGCCGGGTACTCAACTATTTCGCCCTGCAGTTCCTCACCCCCGCGCAGGTGTCGGTGAACCGCGAGGCAGAGCTGCTGTACATCGAAATCGTCATGGATGGCCTGAGCTGGCACCGCGCCCAAGTGATCGGTGAAAAGATTCGAAACCTGATCAGCGTGTGCTCGCTGCACGTGGACCAAGCCGACTGCGTAGGGGCTCAGGCGCTGGTGGCAGCGATTCGGTAAAAGGCTGCAATACACGCGCGGAGGAAGATATCCAGGCGCTGGCTAGCGTGTAGCTTACATCCGCTGCCAGCCAGGAAACCCGCATGCCCCTTGACCGTCGATTGGAACTGCATCAACTGCTGCCGGCATTGGTCGACGATGGGCTGGTCACACCCGAGGTGGCGCAACGGTTGGCGACCCTGCCGGCCAGTCATAGCCGGCATCCACTGGAATGCATCGCTGCCGAAGGCCCCTGCCTGGAAACCCTGACCCAGTGGCTGGCCGAGCATGTCGGGCAAGCGTATCTGCGCATCGACCCGCTGAAGATCGACGTGGCGACGATTGTGCCGCTGATGTCCTACGCCTTCGCCCAACGCCACGCCATCCTGGCGGTCGCGGTGGATGCGCAGACCGTCACGGTCGCCAGCGCCCAGCCCTATATCACCAGCTGGGAAGCCGGACTTGCCCAAGTGCTCAAGCGCTCGATCCAGCGCAGGGTGGCCAACCCGCAAGAGATCCAACGCTGCATCGGCGAGTTTTATCGGTTGGCGAAGTCCGTCAGTGGCGCAGAGCAAAAGGTCGCGACGCCCGGCACTGCAGACCTGCTCAACCTCGGTGCCAGTGACCAGGAGGCAGATGCCAATGACGCGCATATCGTCAATATCGTCGACTGGCTGTTGCAGTACGCATTCGGCCAACGGGCCAGTGATATCCATGTCGAACCGTGCCGCGACCAGGGCCGGGTGCGCTTTCGCATCGACGGGCTGTTGCACGACGTTTATCAGTTTCCACCCCAGGTCACGATGGCGGTGGTCAGCCGCTTGAAAAGCCTGGGCCGCATGAACGTGGCGGACAAACGCAAACCCCAGGACGGTCGGATCAAGACCAAGAGCCCGACAGGTGCGGAAGTTGAGCTGCGCCTCTCGACCTTGCCCACCGCGTTTGGCGAGAAACTGGTGATGCGGATTTTCGACCCGCAGGTGCTGCTCAGGGATTTTGACCAATTGGGCCTTTCCAGCGACGACCAGCAACGCTGGCAGGCCATGACCCGCCAGGCCAATGGCATCATCCTGGTGACCGGACCGACCGGCTCAGGCAAGACCAGCACCCTTTACACCACGCTCAAGCAACTGGCGACCCGCGAGGTCAACCTGTGCACCGTGGAAGACCCGATCGAGATGGTTGAGCCTTCGTTCAACCAGATGCAGGTGCAACACAGCATCGGCCTGACCTTCGCCAGCGGCATCCGCGCCCTGCTGCGCCAGGACCCGGACATCATCATGATCGGCGAGATTCGCGACCAGGAAACCGCAGAAATGGCGATCCAGGCTGCGCTGACCGGACATCTCGTGCTGTCGACTTTGCATACCAACGATGCACCGGGTGCCATCAGCCGCCTGCAGGAACTGGGAATTGCTCATTATTTGATCAAGGCTACGCTACTGGGAGTCATGGCACAGCGCCTGGTGCGCCTGTTATGCCCTCACTGCAAGCGCGCCATGGATGACACCCACGAGGCCAGCGGTTGCGTTGAGTGCCGGCACAGCGGCTACCGCGGCCGTGCCGGGGTCTACGAGGTGATGGTCATGACTGAACACCTCAAGGCCCTGATCACGCCCGGCGCCGATGTGCACGCCCTGCGTCAGGCGGCCATTGCCCAGGGCATGTGCAGCTTGCGCATGGCCGGCATGCACAAGGTAAAGGCGGGGCTCACCTCGCTCGCGGAAGTATTACGGGTAACGCCTGGGGATTCGGTAACAAATCCTTTGCTGGTTGCGCGGTGAAAGCGTCTTTATCGGTCACAACCCCGTTACAATCGGCCGACTGTCGTTTTACTGACATTCTTAGATAAGGAATCGCTATGCAGATCGGAACCGTACTGCTTCTTTTCGTAGGGTTGGCCATCGCCATCCTCTTCATGGGTTTCAAGGTAGTGCCCCAAGGCTACCAGTGGACGGTCGAGCGCTTCGGCCGCTACACCAACACCCTCAAGCCCGGCCTGAACATCATCATCCCGGTCATGGACCGCATCGGTCGCAAGATCAACGTGATGGAAAGCGTGCTGGATATCCCGCCGCAGGAAGTGATCACCGCCGACAACGCCACCGTGCAGATCGACGCCGTGTGCTTCTTCCAGGTGGTCAATACCGCCCAGGCCGCCTACGAGGTCAACAACCTCGAGCACGCCATCCGCAACCTGCTGCAAACCAATATCCGTACGGTGCTCGGCTCGATGGAGCTGGATGCGATGCTCAGCCAGCGTGACGGCATCAACGAAAAACTGCTGAAAACCGTGGATGAAGCCACCGCCCCCTGGGGTATCAAGATCACCCGTATCGAGATCAAGGACATCAGCCCGCCCGCCGACCTGATGGCTGCCATGTCCGGCCAGATGAAAGCCGAGCGGATCAAGCGTGCGCAAATCCTCGAGGCCGAAGGCCTGCGGGCATCGGCGATCCTGACCGCCGAAGGCAAGAAGCAGGCGCAGATCCTCGAAGCCGAAGGTAGCCGTCAGGCGGCCTTCCTTGAGTCCGAGGCCCGTGAGCGCCAGGCCGAAGCCGAAGCGCGCGCCACCCAGGTGGTGTCGGAGGCGATCGCATCGGGCAACGTGCAGGCGGTCAACTACTTCGTCGCGCAAAAATACATCGACGCCCTGGGCAAGCTGGCTTCGGCCAACAACAGCAAGGTCATCCTGATGCCGCTGGAAGCCAGCCAAGTAATCGGCGCGGTCGGCGGTATCGGTGAGATCGTCAAGGCAACGTTCGACAGCAAGAAAGGCTGAGGCCATCGCCATGTGGGATTTCCTGCTGAATTTGTCATTCTGGGATTGGCTGGCACTCGGCACCGTGCTGTTGATACTCGAAGTGTTCGGCGCTGGTGGCTACCTGCTGTGGATGGGCATCGCAGCAGCCGCAGTCGGCGTGATCAAGTTCCTGGTCCCGCCCTTGGGACTGGAATGGCAACTGCTGCTGTTCGCCGTATTGTCGATCCTCACGGCGGTGTATTGGTGGAAACGCCAGCGCAGCAGCGCCAAGGTCAGTGACCAACCAGGGCTGAACGAACGTGGCTCCGAGCTGGTCGGGCGCACCTTTGTGGTGCATCAGGCAATTGTCGAGGGTCGCGGCAAGGTAAAAGTCGGCGATGGCGTGTGGATGGTCACGGGTCCCGACAGCCCTGTAGGCGCTCACGTACGGGTAATTGGTCGGGAAGGTGCCGTATTGAAGGTTGAAACTGTTTAGTCAGTGATGGAACTCGGCTGGGCTTACTACAATCATAAAGTACAGATAACCCACCCGGAGTCACCCATCATGCGTCTCAAATATGCTGTCGCAACCCTTGCTGTGCTTTCCCTCCCTGTCGGTTCAGCCATGGCCGACAGCTTCTGGCGCAATGTCATCTCGTCGGGCGCCACCACCGGCTCGACGTACCTGACTTTCAAGGACCACAAGCTGGTGGTCGCCGCACAAGACGACGCCGGCAGCTTTGTTGCCAGCGACGGCGGCATCCGTGGCCCATACCTGGAAGCTGCGATGCAGAAAGTCCGCGCCGATAACCCTGGCCTGCAGGCCACGGACATGGAGCTGGCCAACGCCATCCTCGCGAAAAACGCTGTCACCGAGTGATTTTCACTCCCTGAAGAATGCCGCTGATAAAGCGGCATTTTTTTGCCCGTGACACGACGATTCATTCACGGATGACAGGCTATATTCAGTCTAGCCGTGCAACCATGCCGGTACTGATACCTTGCCTACTCATCGCCAATCTGAAACGGATGCCTTCGTCGTCATGAGCCAACAGCCTTTTCTGCCATTTTCCAAACCTACCATTGATGAAGCCACCATCTCGGCGGTGGGCGACGTATTGCGCTCGGGCTGGATCACCAGCGGGCCAAAAGTGCAGGCATTCGAGGCGCAGCTGTCGGAGTACTTTGGCGGTCGCCCGGTGCGTACGTTCAACTCGGGCACCTGCACCATGGAGATAGCCCTGCGCATCGCGGGCATCGGCCCAGGTGATGAAGTCATCACCACGCCGATCTCCTGGGTTGCCACGGCCAACGTGATCCTGGAAGTGGGCGCCACGCCGGTGTTCGCCGACATCGACCCGGTCACTCGCAATATCGACCTGGCCCAGGTCGAAGCAGCGATTACCCCGCGTACCAAGGCGATCATCCCGGTGTACCTCGCCGGTCTGCCGCTGGATATGCCGATGCTCTATGCCCTGGCTAACAAGTACAACTTGCGCATCATTGAAGACGCGGCCCAGGCGCTGGGTTCCAGCTGGGATGGCGAGCGCATTGGGGCCACGGGTGACTTCGTGTCGTTCAGCTTCCAGGCCAACAAGAACATCACCTCCTCCGAGGGCGGTTGCCTGGTGCTGAATAACGCTGAAGAAGCGCGCCTGGCAGAAAAATATCGCCTGCAGGGCGTCACCCGCACGGGTTTCGACGGCCTCGATGTGGATGTGCTGGGCGGCAAGTTCAACATGACCGATATCGCCGCCGCCATCGGCTTGGGGCAGTTCGCGCATATCGAGAAGATCACCGCCCATCGCCAGAATCTGGCGCGACACTACTTCAAGTGCTTTGGCAGCGACTTCGAGGAAAAGTATGGCGCGCAATTGCCGCCGGCGGACTTCGAGAACAGTAACTGGCACCTGTTCCAGCTGGTGCTGCCGGAGCGTCAGGACGGCCTGCCCGCCCGCGCCACCTTCATGGAGCAGATGCAAGCCCATGGCGTCGGCATTGGCTATCACTACCCGCCGATCCACCTGCTGAGCCTGTATCGGGCGCAGGGATTCAAGGAAGGCATGTTTCCGG
Organism: Pseudomonas sp. PS01298; assembly: GCF_029959745.1. NCBI lineage: Bacteria > Pseudomonadati > Pseudomonadota > Gammaproteobacteria > Pseudomonadales > Pseudomonadaceae > Pseudomonas > Pseudomonas sp. PS01298. Next base: position 31,268 of record NZ_JASCPP010000076.1, read on the forward strand.
TAGCCGAGCGTGTGGGACGTTTGATCGTGTCGTTGCCGATGTTTACGGCGATGACAGAGGCAGATGTGGAGCGTTCAGTGGCAGCCGTCAAGGCAGTGCTGCAAGCCGGCTAGTCACAATCGACCGTGGGAGCTGGCTTGCCTGCGACTTTATCACCTGGGTATCACTGATACACCGAGGTGCCCGCATCGCAGGCAAGCCAGCGCCTACATGGTTTACTCGCCGATGGCAGCTTTGTAGCCGGCGGCGTCCAGCAGTTTTTCCAGGTCAGCCGGGTTGCTTGGCTTGAGCTTGAAGATCCACGCGCCATACGGGTCAGAGTTCAGCAGCTCAGGGCTACCACTCAGCTCTTCGTTGACGGCAATCACTTCGCCTGCCACCGGGGCATAGATATCCGAAGCGGCCTTGACCGACTCCACCACACCCGCCTGATCAGTCGCGCCAAACTGGGCGCCAACCTCGGCCAGCTCAACAAACACCACGTCCCCCAGCGCTTCCTGAGCGTGGTCGGAAATACCGACAGTCACCGTGCCGTCAGCTTCCAGACGGGCCCATTCGTGACTTTCAGCAAAACGCAGGTCGGCAGGGATATCGCTCATAATCTGTGTCCTCAAGAAGTAATGTCAGCGGCCTTTGGCCTGCCGGAAATAGTTAGATCAGGGTTTTGCCATGGCGCACGAAGGTCGGCTTGACCACTCGAACCGGGTACCACTTGCCGCGGATTTCCACTTCGGCCCGATCGGCTGTCGCCGTCGGTACACGCGCCAGGGCAATGGATTTGCTCAGCGTAGGAGAGAAACTACCACTGGTGATCTCTCCTTCGCCAACATTGGCGATACGAACCACCTGATGAGCGCGTAAAACCCCGCGTTCTTCAAGCACCAGCCCGACCAGTTTGAACTGCACACCCGCCGCCAGTTCAGCTTCCAGCGCGGCGCGCCCGATGAACTCGCGTTCGGCCGGCGCCCAGGCAATGCTCCAGGCCATGTTGGCCGCCAGCGGCGAAACGTCCTGGTGGATATCCTGACCGTACAGGTTCATGCCGGCTTCCAGGCGCAGCGTATCGCGGGCGCCAAGGCCGATGGGTGAAATACCGGCACCCACCAGGTCATTGAAGAAACCCGGGGCCTGATCGGCAGGCAGCACAATTTCCAGGCCGTCTTCACCGGTATAACCGGTGCGGGCGATAAACCAGTCGCCATCGGCCTGGCCTTCGAAGGGCTTGAGCTGGTGGATCAGGGTGGCGCGCGCCTGGGTCACCAGTTCGGCGATCTTCTGCCGGGCGTGCGGGCCTTGAATGGCCAGCATGGCCAACTCGGGGCGCTCATGCAGCTGCACCGGGTAGCTGCCCAGTTGCGCCTGCATCCAGGCCATGTCCTGGTCGCGGGTGGCAGCATTGACCACCAGGCGGTAGCCGCTTTCGGTACGGTAGACGATCATGTCGTCCACCACTCCGCCCTGCTCATTGAGCATGGCGCTGTAGAGTGCACGGCCGCAGCCATGCAAACGATCGACATCATTGGCCAGCAGGTGCTGGAGCCATTCCTTGGCCTGGGGGCCGGTGACATCGATCACGGTCATATGAGATACATCAAACACCCCGCAGTCGCGTCGCACCTGATGGTGTTCTTCAACTTGCGAGCCGTAGTGCAGAGGCATATCCCAACCGCCAAAATCGACCATTTTCGCGCCTAGGGCGAGATGCAGGTCATACAGAGGCGTACGCTGTCCCATGGGTTTCTCCTTCCGGGCGTGGCGAAGGTGCGCAGCGTTGCCGTTCGCGCTGGACACCTTGATTTACAAGGCCTGCAGCCACGCACAGCGACTCGATCCGAAAGACGGACCGCACCGAATGCCGCGCATTGTAGCCTCAAGCCGTAGGACTGGCACCTAACCGATTTGCCGGGCAGAGCGTCGGATCAGCCCGATCACCGGCAGCAAGCCCACCAACACCAGGGTCAAGGCCGGTAATGACGCCCGCGCCCACTCCCCTTCGCTGGTCATTTCGAAAATCCGCACGGCCAGAGTGTCCCAGCCAAAAGGCCGCATCAGCAGGGTTGCCGGCATTTCCTTGAGCACATCGACAAATACCAGCAGCGCCGCGCTCAATGTCCCGGGCAGCAACAGCGGCAGATACACTTTGCAAAACAGTCGTGGGCCACTCACCCCGAGACTGCGCGCCGCCTCCGGCAGGGACGGGCGGATGCGTGCCAGGCTGTTTTCCAGCGGACCATAGGCCACCGCCAGGAAACGTACCAGATACGCCAGCACCAGCGCCGACAGGCTGCCCAACAGCAAGGGCTTGCCCGCGCCGCCGAGCCATGCCGACAGTGGCACCACCAGCTCACGGTCCAGGTAACTGAACGCCAGCATGATCGACACAGCCAGCACCGAGCCCGGCAGGGCGTAGCCGACGTTGGCCAGGCTGATGCCGGAGCGAATGGCCCGGGTCGGCGCCAGGCGGTTGGCGAACGCCAATAGCAACGCCACGCTGACGGTGATCAGCGCCGCGATGCCGCCCAGGTAGAGGGTATGCACGATCAGGCCTGAATAACGTTCATCCAGGTCGAAGCGGCCACGCTGCCAGAACCAGGCGACCAGTTGCAGCATTGGAATCACAAAGGCACAGGCAAACACCAGGCCACACCAACTGCTGGCCGCGACCGCCTTGAACCCTCGCAAGTGATACAGGGCTTTACCCCGTGGTCGTTCATTGCCTGGGCGGCTGGCACCCCGTGCGCGCCGCTCGCCATACAGCACCAGCATCACCACCAGCAGCAACAGGCTGGCCAGCTGCGCCGCGCTGGACAGACTGAAAAAGCCGTACCAAGTCTTGTAGATGGCGGTGGTGAAGGTGTCGAAGTTGAACACCGAGACCGCGCCGAAATCCGCCAGGGTCTCCATCAATGCCAGCGCCACACCCGCGCCAATCGCCGGCCGCGCCATGGGCAAAGCGACACGCCAGAACGCTTGCCAGGGCGACTGCCCCAACACCCGCGCGGCTTCCATCAGGCCTTTGCCCTGGGCCAGAAACGCGGTGCGCGCCAGCAGGTACACATAGGGATAGAACACCAGCACCAACACAATGATCACGCCGCTGGTTGATCGAACTCGCGGCAGGCGCAAGCCGGTGCCAAACCATTCGCGCAGCAGGGTTTGCACCGGGCCGGCGAAGTCCAGCAAGCCGACGAACACAAACGCAAGCACATAAGCTGGAATGGCGAAGGGCAACATCAACGCCCAATCCAGCCAGCGCCTGCCGGGGAATTCGCAGAGGCTGGTCAGCCAGGCCAGGCTCACGCCCAACAGGGTGACACCGACGCCAACCCCCAGCACCAGGGTCAGGGTGTTGCCCAAGAGGCGGGGCATCTGGGTTTCCCACAGATGGGACCAGATTTGCGCATCGATGCTTTGCCAGGACAGCAACAGTACGCTCAGCGGCAGCAGCACCAGGGCAGCGACGGTGAAGACCGGCAGGTACCAGCGGCGTTGGGCGGGGTGGGCCAAGGAGAAACTCTCAGAAAAATAAAGATTTTGAAGGCGCCGCTAACCAATGTGGGAGCGGGCTTGCTCGCGAAAGCGGTGTATCAGTCACTCAGGTATCGACTGACACGGCGCTTTCGCGAGC
>NZ_JASCPP010000077.1:0-34387 GCF_029959745.1 Pseudomonas sp. PS01298
CCCAGCCGGCCCCAAAAAGCTTGCTTGTCACAGGCAGCCTGCTGGCTCCCAAAAGCTTGCTTGTCACAGGAAGCATGTTGGCCCCAAAAAGCTTGCTTGTCACAGGAAGCATGCTGGCCCAAAAAGCTTGCTTGTCACAGGAAGCATGCTGGCTCCCAAAAGCTTGCTTGTCACAGGCAGCATGCCGGCCCCAAAAAGCTTGCTTGTCACAGGAAGCATGCTGGCCCCGAAAAGCTTGCTTGTCACAGGAGCACGCTGGCCCCGGAAAGTTTGCTTGCCACAGGCAGCATGCCGGCCCCGGAAAGTTTGCTTGCCACAGGCAGCCCGCTCTCCACAACGGTGGATCTTTAGAACTCCAGCGTGCTCGAGACCGATACCTGTCGCGCATCGCCAAGGGATACAAACACCCGGCTGGCCGCCGAGGTGTAGTAGGTGCGGTCGAACAGGTTCTTCACGTTGAGCTGGAACTTGACCTTCTGCCCTTCGATCTTGGTGTCGTAGGTGGCGAACGCGTCCGCCACGGTGTAGCCGGGCAAGGTGAAATCGTTGGCGGCGTCGCCTGCGCGGGCGCCGACATACCGTGCGCCGGTGCCGACGCGCAGTTGGTCACCGCCAAAAACGTTGCCGAAGTCATAGGCCAGCGCCAGCGAGCCGGTGTGCTTGGCCACGTTCTGCAGGCGGTTGCCTTCCAGGGTCGGGTCTTTGTCTTTCACGTCTTCGGCGTCGGTGTAGGCATAGCTGCCGATCACGCTCCATTGGTCGGTCAACTGGCCAGTGGCGTCCAGTTCCAGGCCACGCGAACGCACCTGGCCGGCGATGCTGTAGATGGTGTTCGCGCCCGAACCCACCGACACCAACACGTTACGCTTGTCGATGTTGAACAACGCTGCGCTGGCAGTGATGCGTCCGGGGATGTCGAGCTTGGCGCCCAGTTCCCAGGACTTGGACTGCTCCGGCGTCAGGTCGCCGGTCAGTTTGCTGCCATCGGCCAAAGGGGCAATGGTGGAGTTGGGCTTGAAGGATTCGGTGTAGCTGCCGTAGAACGACAACTCATCGGTGTAGCGGTACACCAGGCCGGCACGTGGCACCCAGGCCTGGCCGTTGCCGTTGGTGTTGACGCTGAATGGCACGCCCTTGCCGGCGTACTGGTCGTACATCTGGTAGCGCGCACCCGCGACGAAGATCCACTGGTCGGTCAGGTGAACGGAGTCCTGGAAGAACAGCGAGTCGCTGCGCAGCAGGTCGGTCTGGGCACTGTCCTTGGCGCTGACGGCGGTGCCTTCCACGTCCCTGCCGTAGACCGGATTGACGTAGCTGAAGACGCTGCGCTGCGCCTGGCGAATCAGGTCGGCGCGGTAGATCTTGCGGTACTCGTCGTCCAGGCCGAACACCAGGTCGTGCTGCATGCCGCCCAGGTTGACCTTGCCTTCCAGGCTCGCCGTGGCGAAGCGGTCGGTGGTCAGGGCACCACGGGTGCCGTCCATGCTGCGCGTCAGGGTGCCGTTGGCGTTGACGGACACCGTGCGCACCTGGCTGGCGTCGTAGGTTTCACGGTTCCAGCTGTAGCCAAAGTGGGCTTTCCAGTCGTCACTGAGTTCGTGATCGACTTCAAAGCGGTACAGGTCGGAGCGGCCTTCCATGTCGTTGAACGGCTCGTCCAGGCGACGGGTCGACGGGATATCCAACGGGTGGTTGGTCTTGGGGTCGATGGCGGTGCCCCGGTCAAATGGCGAGAGAAACTCGCGATGCTCGTAGGCAAATACCACTTGGGTGGTGTCGCCATACCAGGCCAGCGACGGCGCCACCAACGATTCGCGGCGGGTGCCGAAGTTGCGCCAGTAATCCTCGTCTTCATGGTCGACGATCAGGCGGTAGGCAAGGCCCGAATCGCCAATCGGCCCGGTGGTGTCGAGGTTGCCGCCGCTGCCGTTCTTGCCGTCGCCAAAGGTCGAGCCGCGTACGGTCAGCGACGTGGCCTGGGTCAATTGCGGCTTCTTGCTGACGATATTGACCACGCCGCCCGGGTCCTGGATGCCGTACAGCAGCGAGGACGGGCCCTTGAGCACTTCGACGCGTTCGGCCGTGGAGTTCAGCGCCCGGCCCTGCACCACCGGCATGCCGTCCTGCATGATCGAGCCGTTACGGTTGTCGCCAAAGCCGCGCAGCATCACCGCATCCTGGGTGCTGGCCAACGTGTTGGCCTGGGTGATGCCGCTGATATTGGCGAGGGCATCATCCAGGTTGCGCGGGGTCTGGTCACGCAGCACCTGGGCCGGCACCATGTTGACGGTTTGCGGGGTTTCCAGCAGCAGGCCGTGGGAGCGCATCACCGAACTGGTGGGCGGCGGCTGGTAGCTGGTGCTGTCCTGGGACGGGTTCTGGCCAACGCCACTGATGGTGGTGGCACCGAGGTTGACCGCGCCGTCGGTGGGCAGCGGTTCCAGGGCCAGCGTGCGGGCGTCGATCTGGCGGAAGGTGAAGCCTGAGTTGCCCAGCAGGCGTTGCAGGGCCTGGGTTGCGCTCATTTGCCCGCTGACCGCCGGGGCGCTGAGGCCGTAAGGCGCTTCATCGGTGTAGATCACGCTGATCCCGGTAACCCGGCTGAAATCACTCAGGGCCTGAGGCAGCGGTTTGGCGGCCAGGGCAAAATTGAACTGAGCGCTTTGCTGTTCCTGGGCCTGCGCCACGCACAGGGGCAGCAACGCCAGCCCCGACACCGCCAATACCGAGGCTCCCAGCCACTGTTTAACCAAACCGCCCGCCGTCGACTTCATGCTGTGAGAACCCGTGTAGAAAACGCTGTTAATGCGAATAGATCGCAGTTTCAAGCACTACACGGATGGGCTGACGATTTACCTCACCTGATTTTGAAAATAATTCAAAAAAAACCGCTGGCCCTGTGCACGAACGCGCCTACAACGCCTGAATACGGAACCCCAAGCGTGGGAAATGTACGTGCACGGTGCCGGCGCGTTCATCAATGCGGCGCAGGATCAGTTCCTCGCGGCCCGCGAACAGCAGTTCACCCGCGACCGGGTCAGTGCCGTAGTCAGTGGCGCAAATGCTCACTTGCTGCCCAGGCTTGAAGCCGTTCAGGTCCTCGAAGATCTCGTCAGGCAACACCGCAGGCGTCGCGTTGCGTGCCACGTCCAGGGCTTGCTCGGCGCTCATTTGGGTCGCCGTGCCATGGCCGAAGCTCAGCACCCGGTCCAGCCACGCAGCGACAGCGGGATAAGCGTCCACCAGTGGCGCGGTCACCGAAGACCCCTTGAGGAACCACAACGGATGCGCCAGCGCAAAGTCGGCAATCGACGGCTCGCCGAACAGGAAATCCCCCGACTGATGCTGCAATTGCTGATCAATGCGCGCGACGATCACCGGCCATTGGTGCTTGGCCTGGTCCAGCTGCACACGGGCGGCCGTGCCGCCGCTGAACAATTTGCTGCGGTCGGCCACCAGCACCTGGATCATTTCCGGCGGCACTTTGGCAAATTTGACCGCAAGGGATTCTGGCTGGAACACCAGCGCCACCGCGTGTGAAAACACCAACGAATCGGCCCAGGCAGCAAAGGCTTGGGTGACCAGTTCCTGGCCTTGGGGGAACAGCGCCGGCGCGGCTTTTTCCTGCTCCAGGCGACGGGCGATCAGCGCAGTGTCGCAGTAGATATCGGCGCCGACTTGCAGCACCGGCGTCTTGCGATAGCCACCGGTGAGGGCCGTCAGGTCAGGCTTGGGCATCACCGGTGAGATATGCACGGAGCGCCAGGACAAGCCCTTGAAACCCAGCAACAGGCGGGCTTTTTCAGCAAAGGGAGATTGCGGGTAGTGATGAAGGATCAACTCAGACATGCCAGGCTCCGCTCGATAGGTGAGCCGCTAGCTTAGCCTGCAACCACGCGCGTGGGGATCATGGGAACCCATCAGTCAAATCAATGAGCCGCTCGCCGCCAGGCATTCCTTGGCGCTTTTTTTCAGTTTTTTGATCAAGCGTTCCTGGCGCAGAGCCTCGCCCTTGCTCGCACATTGCTCGGTGTACACCAAAGCCACTGCCGGGCTCGACAGGAAGAACCGCGCGCCCTTGCCGCTCTGGTGCGAGGCAAAGCGGCGCACCGGGTCATTGCTGATGCCGCAGTACAGCGCACCGTTGGCGGCGCGCACCAGGTAGACGAACCAGGGTTTGGGGGCAGGAAGATCAGTCACAGGTCGAGTCGGCAATCCAGAGGTGCGCCAAGCTTATCAACGACTGGCCTGAAATGCCTTCAGGCCTTTGAGCGCCTGGGCGCGCACGGCGTTTTTCAGCGCCGGCGACCAGCCCAGCAACAGGCCCTTGAGGCCCAGGGCCTGGCGCGACCAGCGCCACAGGTCGAAGTGGTCGTGGTGCTCGCAGATCTTGCCCTCGCGAAACACAAAGCGTGCGCCGATATCGTTGACCACCGTGTTGCCGGTGGCGCTGAACAGGTAGGTAGCCACCCAATGCGCACTGCCGCTGGTCTCGTCGCTGCGCACATGGTCGAAAGTCAGGGAAAAATCCTTGGCCCGGGTGGTGAGCATGCGCCACATGTCGCCGGCATCACGGCCGCGCAGTTCACCGAAGGCCGGGTCGCTGAACAGCACGTCCTCGGTGTAGCAGGCCGCCATGGCCTCGGCATCCAGCCGCTGGAAGGCGCTGTAGAACTCGGTGATCAGGGCGTTGTGTGCATCGCTCATGGGCAGGTTCCAAACCAGGGTTGTAAGCCGATCAAGATAGTCTGCGCCTGGGCAAAACTCTATCGGCATTTACGCCGGGAATGGCCCGCCCCCCGCTACGGCACCATGCCGCAGCTGCGCGCATAGGCGAACAGGTCGACGTCGGTGGAAATGCACAACCGGCTCATGGCGGTACTTTTCTGTTTGCTGATCGTCGAAATGCTGCGATTGACCCGCGCGGCAATCTGGGTGACGGTCATGCCGCTGGCGAGCATCCTCACCACTTCACGTTCCTTGCTGGACAACTGCGGCTGTTGCAGTTGGTCGCCGGTGCCGGCCTCCAACAGTTGCGCCTTCAGGCACTCACTGGCAAACGTCTCGCCCTGGATCACCGTCCTGATCGCGATCGGCAACTCCCTGGCCGACGCGCTCTTGGCGACAATCGCGCGCGCACCGTGGGCAAACGAGGCCCGCAGCGTTGCGACGTTGGCAAACATGGTCACCAGGATCACCGGCAAAGTCGGATACTGGCGCCGCAACAGGCCGAGCAGTCCGTAACCGTCGGCCTGCTGGCCGCCCGGCATGGCGAAGTCAGTCACCAGCACATCGCAGGCCACCGTGCTCAACAACTTGAGCAACTCATCGGGCCCATCGGCTTCGCCGACCACTTTGCACCGGCCGCCCGCTTCAATCACCACCCGTTGCCCGATACGCACAATCGGATGGTCGTCGGCAATAATTACACGAAGCATAAATACCCACGAATGATGGCAATTGGAATTTTGGCAAAATACCTCTGTGCGCGAGCCTCAACAACCACTCGGCGCGCGGTGTTTTCAACCGCGCCCAGTAATTGATAGCCGACAACCTTATACCTACAAAATAAAAAGAAATTACCTACATACAAGGCCTTCAGCACAACCGAAAAACCTCCTACAAAGTTCTCTATTCCGAGGGTTCATAGTCGACTCAAGTAAGCGATATAGACCCGCAGGTTGCGCTGGAACGCTTGCAACTGCAGCGCATTCGCCGCCACCCCAAAGGCCTGTACCCGTGCGATCAGGTGCTCGCTGCCACGCTCCAGGTCGACCCCGCCGACAAACGCCAGGCTGCCCACCAACCGGTGCAGGCGCTCCACTACCAAAGAGGCATTGGCGCTGATCCGCGCCTGATCCAGCAAGGCATCGTCCTTGCGTGCTTCATTCATCAGGCTGACCAGCACCCGGCTTACCATTTCATCACTGCCGAAAATCTCGACCAGGCGGGCACGGGTTGGCCACGTGATGCCCTGCGAGTTGTCCGGCGGCTCTGCCACCCACGGTGGCGAGGGTGAAGGTGCCAACTTCAGGACAGGTACTTGATCGGAAAATACCCTTGTCACCAGGGTCACCTCATTGTGCTTACCGTGATTGTCCAGCCCATGAGTTCATCAACACCCCAAGGCTCTCACACGACTGTTTACAAGCGACCATGAATAGCCTTTTGGAGATAAAAATGACGATACAACAACTACGAAAAATTCAACTTTCTTACATAACAAGCACATAAGTTCTCACGTTCTCATGCCCAAATACTTGTTACTTCGATTGTCGTAATAGTTGTATTTCCCCGGCCCCAGAGCCCGGCTAAATTGCCGCCACCCCGCAAAGAGGGAACGGGCTCGCGGTCATCGGCGATCCCATCCAAATACAACCTGCCGCCTTGCTCGCCGCCTGCCCAGACAGGCCGGTCGACGCTGCGCGCGCTTTATATCAGCCAGCCCTGTAGTGGAACGTATTGAAATGAGCAAGTCCCTGACGCTGTCGAGCATCGCCCTTTTACTCGCCTGCACTACACCCGCTTTTGCCGCCAGCAACGTCGACCTGACCGTCAAAGGCCTGATCACCCCGAATGCCTGCACACCGACGCTCTCGGGCGGCGGTATGGTGGATCACGGAAAAATAGCTTCCAAGGACCTGGTCCAGAACAATCCGACGTCATTGCCCCGAGTGACCCTGCAGTTGAGCATCACTTGCGATGCAAGCATCCCCTTCGCCATCAAACCCATCGATAACCGCAGCGGCACCTCGACCGGCAGCAGTGATTTCGGCCTCGGCCTGATCAATGGCAACAAGCGACTGGGCCGGTTCTACCTGACCCCCTTGAACATGCTCGCCGACGGTGTGAGTGCCCAGCCGATTGCCTCCGTCGATGGCGGTCGCACCTGGTACAGCGAGCGCAACTGGGAACTGCAAACCCTGTGGGGCGCCGGGGCAGTGGACAACGCAACCACACTGCTGCCGATCAAGAGCCTGGTGCTGGACCTGGAAGTCGGCGCCAGCATCGCCCGTGCAGACCAGTTCGATTTCAGTGACGAGGCGCCCATCGACGGCTCCGCAACCCTGGAAGTGATGTACCTGTAACCCCAATCCCGTCCACACGGAAGGTTCCAACCATGCACGTTCCCCCTGCAATCCCATTGGCAGTGTTGTTGCTCGCGGCCTCGCCATGGGCACTGGCCGCCAGCTCCACCGACCTCGCCGTCAAAGGCACCATTACCCCCAGCGCCTGTGCGCCGCTGATCTCCGGCGGTGGCACGATCGACTTCGGAAAAATGGCCGCCAAGGACCTCAACGCCGAGCAACACACCCCGCTGCCGAACCAATCCATGCAATTGAGCGTGCGCTGTGAAGCGCCCACGTTTTTCACCCTGAATACCATCGACAACCGCGCCGGCTCCTCTGCCAACCACCCCTACTCGCATGGCCTGGGCATGACGGCGCAAGGGGAGAAACTCGGCGGCTCCTCCTTCCACCTCTATACCCCAGTGGCTGATGGCGTCGCCGCACGCACCATCACCTCACTGGACGGTGGCGTGACGTGGGCGCCCACCACAATGCTCAACCACAGCGTGCTGACAGCCGTGGCGATGGGCAGCCAACTGGTGCCCATCGCCGTGCGGGACTTCGATGCCGAAATCCGCCTGTACACCCAGATCGCCCCGGCCAGCGGCCTGACCCTGACCGACGAAGTCCCCGTCGACGGGCACGCGACGGTCCAGGTCAACTACCTGTAATGCCTCACACAGACTCAATCGAAAGGAATTCGACTCTCATGAAGCCCCTGTTTACCGCCCTCGCCACCAGCCTGATGCTGGCCGGCTCCGCTGCCACCTACGCCGCGTCCACCGTCGACCTGACCGTCAAGGGCCTGATCGTACCGAGTGCCTGCACCCCCGTCCTGTCCAGCGGTGGGGTGATCGACCACGGCAAGATTTCCGCCAAGGACCTGCGCACGGACAACCCGACGCACATCGGGACGCACACCCTGACCATGGCCGTGAGCTGCGACAGCGCAATCCTCTTTGCACTGCATTCGGTCGACAACCGGGCCGGCTCGTCGATTACTCCCAGCAACTACGGCCTGGGCCTGATCAACGGCACCCAGAAGCTCGGCTGGTTTTATCTGACACTCGACAACCCGGTGGCCGACGGTACTGCGGTGCAGTCGATTGCATCCTTCAACGGCCAGGATAATTGGTACCGCGAAAAATTCTGGGATCCAGGCCTGTACATGTCGGTGGCCAGCATGGATGACGCCACTCAACCGGTGCCGGTCAAGGATTTGTCGCTGGAGTTGATGGTTGAAACCTCCATCGCACGCACCGACGGCCTGGACCTGAGCAACGAGGTGACCCTCGACGGTTCGGCCACCCTGGAAGTGAAGTACCTGTAACCCCTGGGCGCCCATGCCTGGCATCACCTCGCAGGCATGGGCGTTGTTGTTGTACCGCCCGTATTCAACTCGACCCGTGGCGCCCACCGATGAACACGCACTCTCGCTTCCTGGCTGTATTGCTCTGGTTGACGACCGCTCCTGCGGCCTTCGCCGCCTCCTTTGTCGACCTCACCGTGACCGGCCGGGTGACGCCGGACGCTTGCCACGTCACGCTATCGGACGATGGTACGGTCGACCACGGGAAAATCCCCTCGCACACCTTGAACCCGAGCGAATTCACCGTGCTGCCCACTCGGTTGCTGGAGCTGAGCGTGCAGTGCAGCAGGCCCATGCTGTTTGCCCTGGTGGGGCTCGACAACCGCGCCGAGTCGTCACTCGACCCCGGGGCTTTCTACGGCCTGGGCAGAAACCTGCATGCGCCGGCCGAGCGCCTGGGGTCGGTGGCTTTGTCTTACCGCAACCCGATGGGCGACGCCCAGGCCATGCAGGCCCTGGCGTCCAGTGACAACGGCGAAACCTGGTCGCCGCAAGCCACTGCCAGTCCCAGAGCCTATGTGGGATTTGCGCCGCCGGGTGATCGCCAACCCGACTTCATCGGCCAGCTCAGCACCCAGTTGCGCATCGACACCTCCATCAACTTCGCCCAGTACCTGACCCTGAATCAGGAGGTGCCGCTCGACGGCGCCATCGTGCTGGATCTGCGCTACCTCTGACCTCTTCATGTTGCCCCAATGGAAAACCCCGTCATGCTGACGACATCATTCAAACCCATCACCGGCCTGCTTGCCCTGACCCTGTTGTTTGGCGCAGGTGCGCAGGCCGACGGGATGATCCCCGACACTTCGGTGGTCATCGTCTACGAAGCCGAAGGCGAGGCGGCCGTGTCGGTCACCAACACCGACAGCCAACTGGCCCTGCTGCACGTCACCCTGGAAGACATTCCCGAAGACAAAGAGCCGTTGCTGGTGGTCACCCCGCCGTTGTCGCGGGTGGAAGCCTCCAAATCGCAACTGGTACGGTTCATCCTGCAAAGCCAGCAACCGCTGCTGACCCAACGGCTCAAGCGCGCGATCTTCGAGGGCATGCCCCAGGGCCGCCCCGCGACCGAAGCCGGGCACGCCCGGGTGGGTGTGACGGTGCGCCAGAACCTGCCGGTGATCATTCATCCCAAAGGCCTGGCGCTGAATCGCACCCCCTGGACCCACCTGACCTGGTCACAGCACGGCAGCACCTTGCAGGTGCGCAACGACAGCCCGTACGTGGTGCGCCTGGCCCAGGAGTTGCGGCTGCTGCCCGGTGACGGCAAGGCCATGCTGCCGCGCACCTACGTGTTGCCGGGAGAAACCCTGAGCGTGCCTGCCACGGGCGGCCCGGCGAGCAAAGTCCGGCTGCAACCGGCCACTGTGTACGGCTTTGCCGTGGCTGCCTACGAAGCCCCCCTCACCTGACCAACACTTCAGGCGCCCGACGCCTGCATAACGAAGTGGCGGCTCGAAGACCGTCACCGGGGCGCGCAGACGCCCATCATTTGAGTGCCTTTCGTGAAAACAGTATTGAGCTACCGTGACGGCGATGCCGTGCCCGACATACCCGCCCGCAGCGCCTTCCCAGCGCTGCTGCTGGCGTGTGCCCTGCTGCCCGCTGAAGCCTGGGCCGAAACGCGTGCCGGCTTCGATGCGACCACCCTGCACCAACGCGGCATCGACCCGCAGTTGGCCAGCCTGCTGCTGGACGCTCCACGTTTTGCGGCTGGCCGGCATGCGGTGAGCCTGCGCGTCAACGGCCAGCCCCGTGGGCGTGTCGAGGTCGGTTTCGATCAACAGGGCCGATTGTGCTTTGACCAGGCCGTGCTGGACGCCGCCAACCTGATAGTGCCCGGCGACAATGGCCCCTGCCATGACCTGCTCGCGCAGTACCCACAAAGCCTGGTGGAGCCGGACCCAGCCAACCTCACAGTGTCGCTGGTAGTCCCGACCGAAGCCTTGCGGCCACTGCAACAGGACGTCTCGGGCTATCAGACGGGGGGCGTTGCCGGCCTGTTCAATTACGACCTGACGGGGTTCTATAACCGCTTCGGCGACAACGACAGCCGGTTTGGCTCGGCCAATACCGAGGTTGGCTTCAACGCCGGCGACTGGATCGTGCGCAGCCGCCAGGTGCAGACCTGGCAGGACGGTCGGTCGCGCAGCACCCATCTCGAGGCGTATGCCCAGCGTACCTTTGCCAGCCAACAGGCAGTGCTGCAGGCCGGGCAGATCAACCTCTATAACCCGGTGTTGGCCGGTGCGCAGATCACCGGGGTACAGGTCCTGACCGAACAGGCGCTTCAAGAACAAGGCCAGGGCGCGACCATCGAGGGTATCGCCAACAGTCCGGCCCAGGTCGAGGTGCGGCAGAACGGCGCGTTGATTCACTCCACCGTAGTCCCGGCCGGGCCGTTTTCCCTGACCGATGTGCGGCGCCTGAATGCTCGCTCGGACGTTGAAGTCACGGTCAAGGAAAGCAGCGGCGGCGAGCGCCGCTTCACCGTACCCGCCGCCATGCTCGGCCTGGGTTTGCCAGCGCCGGGGTACTCGGTGGCAGCGGGCCGTGTGCGCAATATCGGCGATGCCCAGGGTGACGATCCGTGGGTGGCCAGCGCCGGCTGGACCGGCGCCGTCCACCCGCAACTGTCCCTGGGCAGCGGCGTGCTGGCGTCCAGCGAATACCGGGCGGCGGGCGTGAGCCTGGGCTGGCTGCCATGGCTGGACAGTCAGGTGCAACTGGCCACCCAGGTCGCCGATACCCAGGCACGGCACAACGTGCGTGGGGTACAGACCGACCTGGCATGGTCCCAGCGCCTGAATGATCAATGGTCATTCAGCGTGGCCAACTCGTGGCGCACGCCCGGCTACCGCGAACTGGAAGAAGCCACCTACGAACCAGAAACCACCCAGCAACGGCGCTCGCGTTATCGCGATCAACAAAGCGCCAACGTCGGTTGGTCGCACCCGTGGCTGGGGGCGTTCAGTGCCGGGGTGTCGCGCTCCAGCAGCTTTGATGGCGACAGCAGCAGCCGAGGCCTGGCGTCGTGGGGCACCAGCGTCGGTGGTGTGTCGTTGTCGGCGAGCGCCGAATGGCAGATGGGCGGGCGCCAGCAACAGGACAACGCGGTGTACCTGAATGCCAGCCTGCCCCTGGGCGAAAGCCGCCGCGTGCGCGCCTGGGTGCGCAATTCGGGAGGCGAACACCGCACCGGCCTGGGGCTGAACGAACAGATCGATGATCAATTGAGCTATCGCGTCAGCGCCGAACACGACACCCGCGACCAGCAGGTGGAAACCACTCTCGGCGTCTCGGCCCTGCCCCGCTACAGCCAACTCGACGTCAGCTACAGCCGCTCCGATGCCGAGCGCTCGAGTTATCAAGGCAGTGCCCGCGGTGGCGTGGTGGTGCACGGCGATGGCGTGACGTTCTCGCCCTACCCGGTACGCGACACCTTCGCCGTGGTCTCGGTGGGCGATACGGCCGGGGTCAAGCTGAGCACCCCCAGCGGCCCGGTATGGACCGACTGGCAGGGCCAGGCCGTGGTGCCCCAGGTCAGCGCCTATGGCCGCAGCCCGGTGGAGGTGCAGACCCGCTCACTGCCGCGCAATGCCGATATCAACAACGGCCTGGCAATGATCTCGGCCGGGCGCGGCGCGGTGGATCGGGTCGACTTCGGCGTGACCCTGACCCGTCGCGTGCTGCTCACCGCGCGCACCGAACAGGGCGCGCTGCTGCCCCGAGGTGCCTCCGTCAGCACCGCGGGCGGCGAGTTCGTGACCCTGGTGCAGGACGGCGGCCAGGTGTTCCTGCCCAATGTGCTGGAGCACACCGGTTTGTGGGTCAGCGGGCCAGGCATGACGCGCTGTCGGCTGCAGTTCGAGTTGCCGGCCAAGGGCGATCCCCAGGTGTATTTCGAAAACGCGCCAGCGCGCTGCAACCCTTCATGAGGACGATCACCATGCTTTTTTTTCGCGCCCTGCGCCGGCTGACAGCGGTCGTGCTGACCGTCGGCTTCGCCGGCCACGCCATGGCCAATGACGACTGCCAGTTGAACATCAGCGAAGCGGTGCTGGACCTCGGCCTGATGAGTCGCCTGGCGCAAAACGACAGCGACCCTCAACGCCTGCTTGGCGAGCGTCGCCTGAGCTTGAACCTCACCTGTCCGCAACCGGCGGACATGAGTGTGTTTTATCGGGCCCTGGCGGCGAACGCACACCGCCTGCAGTTTACCGAACATGGCACCTACGCCCTGCAGGTCAGCGACGGCGTGCTGGACGGCCAGGCGGTTGAACTGGGCTTGCTGCCGGCGGCCGGGCAGCCGCCGGCGGTCGTCGGCACGGCATTGAACTGGCGTCCCGGCCATGGTGTGGCGCCGGTGCAAGGCGCCAGCGTGGTGCAGGGCAAGCACTTCGCCGTGCAACTGAGCCTCAGCGCCTGGGCCGACATTGCCGCCACCCGTGTGCGCGAGGCAACCACCTGGGAAGCGTCCGGCACGTTCGATGCCTTGCAGAGCGGCCGCTCCCGGGCACTGACCCTGCGCGCCCACTTCGCGCCCACCGCGTGTACACCCCAACTGTCCAATGGCGGATTGGTGGATTACGGCACGCTGCTGGCGAAGGACTTGAATGCCAGCAATGAAACCCCGCTGCCGACCCGCACCTTGCAGCTCTCGGTGAGTTGCGACGCCGCCACACCCTTCGCGCTGAAGATGCATGACAACCGCAACGGCTCGGCCACCGGCGGGATCGACGAAACCGCCTACGGCCTGGACCTGGACAACAGCCAGAACAAGATTGGGCGCTTCTACCTCAACATCGATCCGGCCGAATTCACCGCCGACGCACTCGGCTCCCTGTATCGCACGGACTCCACCAGTGGCGGCGCAGCCTGGAGCAGTTCGAGTGCGCGGCAGATCCCCATGGCCGCCAACAGCCTGATGGGGTTTACCGACAGTGTCGGCAGCACCCGTGGCCCGGTGCCGATCCAGCAACTGGCCGGCACCGTGCGCATCAAGGCCTACCTGGCCCCGACCCAGTCACTGGACCTGCGCAACGTGGTGTACATCAACGGCTCGGGCACCCTTGAAATCATCTACCTCTGACCTATGGAGTTCGCCTCATGAAGACCTGTTCACTTGCCCTTTGCGCGCTGGTTTTGCTCAGCGGCGCCCCACACACGCTGGCGGCCTCCAGCGTCGACCTGAGTGTCAATGGCGTGATCACCCCCACCGCCTGCACCCCGTTGCTGTCGAGCAACGGGGTGATCGACTACGGCAAGATTTCCCAGCAGGACCTCAACGTCGACAAGGGCACGCGCCTGCCGGTCAAACAGTTGCACGTCAGCATCGGCTGCAACGCGGCGAGCCGTTTTGCCCTGCGCATGCGCGACAACCGTGACGGCACGGCCACCGTCAACAGTGAGATTTACTATGGGCTGGGGCTGGACAACAGTGGTAATCGCATCGGCCTGTATTCGATGAATTTCGACCCTCGCCAGACGCAGGTGGACAGCACTGCAATCGCCTATGGCACCGAATCCACCACCGGCGGCGTGGCGTGGCGCAGCGCCAACCTCAACCCGATCGACATCGGCGCCAACAGTTACCTGGGCTTCACCGATACCCAAGGCAGCACCGCCGGCCCCTCGGCGATCCAGGCGTTGACCAGCACCGTCAAGATCGAAGCGGTGATCAATGCCAGGCAAAACCTGGACCTGAGCAGCGACACCTTGCTCGATGGCTCGGCCACCCTCGAAGTGGTGTACCTCTAGACTTTTTCGCTGCTGACCTGCACATACAGCGCACGCCCGGCACCCAGCCCGGCGATGATCGCGCCCACGCCAATCACCGCGAAAATCCAGCCGATGGCCGACCAGCCGCCCGTCCAGTCATGCACCAGGCCCACCGCGAACGGGCCCACGGACGCCAGGGTGTAGCCGATGCCCTGGGCCATGCTCGACAGGTTGGCCGCCACGTGGGAGTCGCGCGAGCGCAGCACGATCAGGGTCAGCGCCAGGCTGAAAGTGCCGCCCTGGCCGAGCCCGAGCAGAATCGCCCAGCCCCACAGACCATCTAGCGGCGCATACAGGCAGCCGAACAGGCCACCGAGGGTCAACAGCATCACCACCACAATCGCCAGGCGCTGGTCTTTGCCACGGGTGGCGAGCCAGGGCGCGGCGAGGGAGCTGAACAATTGCACGATGATCGAGCCGGACAGCGCGAGGCCGGCTTCGGTCGCGCTCAGGCCACGGCCGATCAGGATCGACGGCAGCCAGCCGAACACGATGTACGCCAGGGACGATTGCAGGCCCATGTACAAGGTCACCTGCCAGGCGAGCGGATCACGCAGCAGCCCTCTCACGCGATAAGCCACCTGGTGCGCGCCGTGTTTCTGGCCGACCTGTGGCAGCCAGAACAATGCGGCCACCAGCGCCGGCAGAATCCAGAACCCCAGGCCGAGGGTCCAGCGGTCGCCGAAGTAATGACTCAAGGGCACCGTGGAACCGGCCGCCAGCGCCGCGCCCAGGCACAGCGCCATGGTGTACACGCCGGTCATGGCGCCGGCCTGCCTGGCGAAATCACGCTTGACGATGCCGGGAAGCAATACGCCAATGATGCCGATGCTCGCGCCGGCAATCAGGCTGCCGGCGAACAGCCCCACTTCACCGAATGAACTGCGCAGGATGATGCCCGCAGCCAGGGTCAGCAGAATCCCCAGCACCACTCGTTCGGCGCCGAAACGGCGGGCCAGGATCGGCGCCGTGGGCGCAAACAGACCCAGGCACAACACCGGCAATGTGGTCAGCAGACCGGCCTTGGCCGCCGACAACCCGAGGCTGCTGGACACGTCGGCGAGCAGCGGCGACATGCTCGACAGCGCCGGGCGCAGGTTCAGGGCCACCAGGATCAGGCCGAGCAGCAACAGCCACGGGCGGCTCACCACGGGCGGGCTGGTTTGCACCACTTCGTCGTCGGCTTCGGCGTCGATCAACAGCTCTTCGAGTTCACGGGTAGGTCGGGTTTCAAGGTTCATTGATCAACTGCCGGCAGAGGGATTTGGCGCGTGCCGGGTCCTGGTGTTCGACGGCGTCGAGCAGGGCGATGTGCAGGTCGAACACCGCCTGGCGACGCGGCGAGATGTTCAGGGTCTGGCGCAACTGCGCGCCGACGATGGCGGAAAAGTACTGATACAGCTCACTCAACGCCGGGTTGTGCGCGGCGTCGACCAGGCGCTTGTGAAACACCAGGTCGGCGCTGATGTAGGCCTCCAGGTCGCCGTGGTACAGCACAGCGCTTTGTTGCAGGGCCTCACGCAGACCGTGCAGATCGTCCTCGGTACGGCGCAGCGCGGCCAGGCCGATCGCCTCCACTTCGAGAATCTGCCGGGTTTCCTGCGCCTGCTCCAGGGTGCAATGCGACAGCGCGCGCATCGCGCCCAGCGGGTCGGTCATCGAGCGCAGGTAACTGCCGTCGCCCTGGCGGATCTCGATCAGTCCTGAAAACGCCAGCACGCGCATGGCCTCGCGCACGGTATTGCGGCTGATTCCCAGCTCGGCCGACAACTCCGGCTCGGTAGGCAGGCGCTCGCCAATGGCCCAGGTGCCTTGGGTAATGCGCTGGCGCAACTGTTCCAGGGCCTGGTCGACCAGCGAGCGTTTGATCAGCGGAGCGATGTCTGTCATGGGTTTTGCACTTTCGTCCAATCATAGGATGAATTTTCCTACAGCCTATTCGGACTTGCCTACAAAGGCAACGCACTAGGGTTCTGGGGCAGGTAAAGGAGCAGTATTTTCGATTAGTAAAATTACCCTCAGAGGGTAATTATGGGACTCAGGTGTCTTATGGAAAAGTACACACCTCATTACGATCTGGCCTTGATAAAAGCTGAAGTCATCAGGTTGGGTTGTCGAGCCTTCACCGCCAGTGCACGGGAGAGCGCCAGGCAAATGGAATTAAACCTCAGCCAGATGCAGCACGCAGTCTGTGCCCTTGAGCAGCGAATGTTATACAAATCAATGACGACCTATGCAGACCATCGAGTGTGGCAGGACGTCTATCTGATCAAGGCTCACGCTACGCAGATTTATATCAAAGTGACTTACCGCCCTGGCGGTGGGGCTCCCGTCATCTCCTTCAAGGAGAAAATCCTATGAACACCCAACACTGCGTGAGCTGCGGAACGCATGACGCAATGCAGCACTTCAAAGGCCGCACCTTCACGCTCAACACACGCGGCATGATCCGGAATATCCCCGATATCGCGGGCTGGGAATGCCAGGTGTGCAAGGAAATCGAATTCGATGACAACGACGACAGCGCACAGCGTTATTCCGACGCCAGTGACCAGCTGTTGATGGATGCCAGAAAAATCATCGCTGCCGAAATGAAGCGAATCCGCCGCAAATTGCACCTGACACAGAAGGACGCGGTGAGGCTCTTGACCGTCCGCGGGCACAACGCATTTTCCCGTTATGAGAAAGCTGAAATTTTCCCACCCGAGCCGTTGCTTATTCTTATGCGTCTACTCGATAAGCACCCGCACCTGCTGGCCGAGATTCAGGCGCTCAATGGCGCAGAAGACCTCAACCGCCTGCTTATTGCCAAAGATGAGCAACAACTGGCCACTCAAGCGTCTGCGTAAAAACAGCAGGCAAAAATAAACCCGGCACCAGGCCGGGTTTATCGTTTCACACTTCGATCAATGCAGAATCTGGCTCAAGAACAACTTGGTCCGGTCATTCTGCGGGTGGTCGAAGAAGTCGTTCGGCGCTGCCTGCTCGACGATTTCGCCCTTGTCCATGAAGATCACACGGTTGGCCACGGTGCGCGCAAAGCCCATCTCGTGGGTCACGCACAACATGGTCATGCCGTCTTCGGCCAGGCCGATCATGGTATCCAGCACCTCTTTGACCATTTCCGGATCGAGGGCCGAGGTCGGTTCGTCGAACAGCATGATTTTCGGCTTCATGCACAAGGCACGGGCGATGGCTACGCGCTGTTGCTGGCCGCCGGACAGTTGCCCCGGGAACTTGTGCGCCTGCTCCGGAATACGCACGCGCTCCAGGTAGTGCATGGCAATTTCCTCGGCCTTGCGCTTGGGCATCTTGCGCACCCACATCGGTGCCAGCGTGCAGTTCTGCAGGATGGTCAGGTGCGGGAACAGGTTGAAGTGCTGGAACACCATGCCGACTTCGCGGCGGATCGCTTCGATCTGCTTGAGGTCGTTGGTCAGCTCCACGCCATCGACCACGATGCGACCCTGCTGGTGTTCTTCCAGGCGGTTGAGGCAACGGATGGTGGTGGACTTGCCCGAACCCGACGGGCCACACAGCACGATACGCTCGCCCTGCTTGACGTTGAGGTTAATGTCTTTCAACACGTGGAATTGGCCGTACCACTTGTTGACGCCCTGCATCTGGATAATGCCTTCAGGGCTCACAGGCTGTTTGATCGCTTCGCTCATAACAACAACTCCTAACGCTTGTGGCCTGTGTCGAGCTTGTGTTCCAAATGAATGGAATAGCGCGACATACCAAAACAGAAAATCCAGAACACCAGGGCAGCAAACACATAGCCTTCAGTGGCCATGCCCAGCCATTTCGGGTCGGCAGCGGCTTGCTTGACGCTGTTGAGCAGGTCGAACAGGCCGATGATGATCACCAGGCTCGTGTCCTTGAACAGCGCAATAAACGTGTTGACGATGCCCGGGATCACCAGCTTCAGGGCTTGCGGCAAAATCACCAGGCCCATGCTGCGCCAGTAGCCCAGGCCCATCGCCGCGGCCGCTTCGTATTGACCCTTGGGAATCGCCTGCAAGCCCCCGCGCACCACCTCGGCAACATAGGCCGACTGGAACAGGATCACGCCGATCAACGCGCGCAGCAGCTTGTCGATGCCCATGCCTTCCGGCAGGAACAACGGCAGCATCACCGACGACATGAACAGCACGGTGATCAGCGGCACGCCCCGCCAGAACTCGATGAAGGTCACGCAGACCACTCGAATCGCCGGCATGTTCGAACGCCGCCCCAGCGCCAGCAGGATGCCCAGCGGCAAGGCGCCAGCGATACCGACGGTGGCGATGACCAGGGTCAGCATCAGGCCGCCCCATTGGCTGGTGGCCACGTTGGTCAGGCCGAAGATCCCGCCGTGCAGCAGGAAGTAGGCGATGATCGGGTACAGCACCAGGAAGCTCAGGCCGTAGATCGCCTTGCGCTGGAAACGCGAGATGAACAACGGCGCCACGCCAACGATGGCCAGCCACACGGTCAGGTCCACGCGCCAGCGCAGGTCGCCGGGGTAGTAGCCGTACATGAACTGCCCGAAGCGCTGTTGGATGAACACCCAGCAGGCGCCCTCCTTGGTGCAATCGGCGCGGGTCGTGCCGACCCAGTTGGCGTCGAGAATCGCCCAGTGCAGGATCGGCGGCACCACCAGGTAGACCAGGTAGAACGCCAGCAATGTCAGCAGGGTGTTGAGCCAACTGGAGAACAGGTTGGCGCGCATCCATGCCACCGGGCCGAAGACTTTGCTCGGCGGCGGCATATCCGGTTTGAAAGTATGCGTACTCATGGGCGTTTCCTCACCGCTCGATCAGCGCAATGCGCTTGTTGTACCAGTTCATCAGCAGGGAAATGCTGATGCTGATCGCCAGGTACACGCTCATGGTGATGGCAATGACTTCGATGGCCTGGCCGGTCTGGTTGAGCACCGTGCCGGCAAACAGCGAAACCATTTCCGGGTAGCCGATACCGGCGGCCAACGACGAGTTTTTCGCCAGGTTCAGGTATTGGCTGGTCAACGGCGGAATGATCACCCGCAGGGCCTGCGGGATGATGACCTTGCGCAGCGTCGGCCCGGGGCGCAGGCCCAGGGAGCGCGCGGCTTCGGTCTGGCCGTGGCTGACGGACTTGATGCCCGAGCGCACGATCTCGGCGATAAACGCTGCCGTGTACACGGTAAGCGCCAGGGTCAGGGCCAGCAGCTCAGGAATCAGGACCCAGCCACCGACGAAGTTGAACCCTTGCAGCTTGGGCATTTCCCAGTGCAGCGGCGCGCCGAAGATCAAGGCACACAACGCCGGGATCACGATGAACAGCGCCAGGCCGGCCCAGAATTTATGGAACGGTACGCCGGTCGCCTCAAAGCGCTTGTTGGCCCACCGGGCCATCAGCACGATCGCCACAATAGCCACGACGATGCTCGCCACAAACGGCCAGAAGCCGTCGGCGGCCAGTGCTGCCGGCATGTTCAGGCCACGGCTGCTGACAAAGAAGGTGTCGCCGAAGTTATGGCTGTTGCGCGGCCCCGGCATGGTCAGGAACACCGCGAAATACCAGAACAGGATCTGCAGCAACGGCGGAATGTTGCGGAACACTTCCACATACACGGTCGCCAGCTTGTTGATCATCCAGTTCGGCGACAGCCGTGCCACGCCGATGATGAAACCGAGCAGCGTCGCCAGGATCACGCCGATGAAGGTCACCAGCAAGGTATTGAGCAAGCCGATCACAAAGACCCGGGCATAGCTGTCCGATTCGGTGTAGTCGATCAGGTGCTGCGCGATGCCGAAGCCGGCACTGCGCTCAAGAAAGTCGAAACCCGAGGTGATGCCCCGGTGCTGAAGGTTGGTCTGGGTGTTGTTGAAGAGGTACCAGCCCAGCGAGACCACCGCCACAATCGTGATGATCTGGAAGAGCCACGCACGCACTTTGGGATCGCTGAAGCTGAGCTTCTGCTTTGGTGCGCCGATTTGATTTTGCATGAAGTGCCCCGGAAATAATGGAACAGAACATCACCCGGCGGTTGGCCCACCGGGTGACAGAACCATCAGCGATCAGCGCACAGGGGGTGCGTATTGAATGCCACCGTTGTTCCACAGCGCGTTCAGGCCACGGTCGATTTCCAGCGGGGTGCTCTTGCCCAGGTTGCGCTCGAACATTTCACCGTAGTTACCGACTTGCTTGACGATCTGCACGACCCAGTCTTTCTTCACTTTCAGGTCTTTGCCGTACTCGCCATCAGCACCCAGCAGACGGGCGACGTCCGGGTTCTTGGTGGACTTGGCTTCAGCCTCGACGTTTTTGGAAGTGATGCCGGCTTCTTCAGCGTTGAGCATGGCGTAGCCCACCCAGCGCACGATGGCCAGCCACTCGTCGTCGCCGTTACGCACGACCGGGCCCAATGGCTCCTTGGAAATGGTTTCCGGCAGAACCACGTAGTCCTTCGGCGAAGCCAGCTTGCTGCGCTGGGCGAACAGTTGGGACTTGTCGGAGGTCAGGACGTCGCAACGACCGGATTCCAGCGACTTGGCGCTTTCATCGGAGGTGTCGAAGGTGATCGGGGTGTACTTGAGGTTGTTGGCGCGGAAGTAGTCGGAAACGTTCAGCTCAGTGGTGGTACCGGCCTGGATGCAGATGGTTGCACCGTCCAGTTCCTTGGCACTTTTCACGCCCAGCTTGTTGTTTACCAGGAAGCCGATGCCATCGTAGTAAGTGATGAAGCCTGGGAATTTCAAGCCCATGCCCGCATCGCGAGAGCTGGTCATGGTGGTGTTACGCGAGAGGATGTCGACTTCGCCAGACTGCAGCGCGGTGAAACGCTCCTTGGCATTCAACTGGCTGAACTTGACCTTGGTCGCGTCGCCGAAAACGGCAGCGGCCACAGCGCGGCAAACGTCAGCATCGATCCCCAGGATCTTGCCGCTGGCATCCGGTACCGAGAAACCCGGCAGACCGTCACTCACGCCACATTGCACAAAGCCTTTCTTCTGCACGGCGTCCAGGGTGGCGCCTGCTTGGGCGAAACCGCTGACACCCAGTACAGCCGCCGCGCAAACGATGGCCAGGGTGGATTTCAATACCTTCATTCAAACCTCCAGTTGCTCTTGTTGTGTCGGAGCTCGAACCTCAGCGCACCCTTATGAGGCGATATTGACCCGTGTTGGCTTTTTTTGGGGTCAAGCAGCATGAGACTGTCGCAGTAATTCCAGTTGCTATCCCACGAGCGGCAGTCACTGATAGTGTTACCGTCCTGAGATAGTTCTGACATCGACCTACACATAGCAAGGCGCGTACCAGAGTGATGGCTGAGTCGTTTCAGCCCATGGTCAATAGGAAAAGATTCAACCTTGCGACATTCTCTTAACAGATCAACTCACTGCGCACCGTTCCGACGCACCCAATCGGAGCGCACGCACATTAATGGAGCAGACATGACCGAACCCTTGATTCTTCAGCCCGCCAAGCCCGCAGACGCCTGCGTAATCTGGTTGCATGGCCTGGGTGCCGATCGCTACGACTTTATGCCGGTAGCCGAAGCCCTGCAGGAAAGCCTGCTGACCACGCGCTTCGTCTTGCCCCAGGCGCCGACACGCCCGGTGACCATCAATGGCGGCTACGAGATGCCGAGCTGGTACGACATCAAGGCCATGAGCCCGGCCCGTTCGATCAGCCTGGAAGAGCTGGAAGTGTCGGCCAACATGGTCAC
Organism: Pseudomonas sp. PS01298; assembly: GCF_029959745.1. NCBI lineage: Bacteria > Pseudomonadati > Pseudomonadota > Gammaproteobacteria > Pseudomonadales > Pseudomonadaceae > Pseudomonas > Pseudomonas sp. PS01298. Next base: position 21,917 of record NZ_JASCPP010000077.1, read on the forward strand.
GGATCTGATCGAAGCGCAGAAGAGAACCGGAATAGACGCCTCTCGGATTTTCCTCGCCGGTTTTTCCCAAGGTGGCGCCGTGGTTTTCCACACGGCGTTTATAAATTGGCAGGGGCCCTTGGGCGGCGTCATCGCCCTCTCCACCTACGCGCCGACTTTCGGCGACGAGCTGGAATTGTCTGCCAGCCAGCAACGCATTCCCGCCCTGTGCCTGCATGGCCAGTACGACGACGTGGTGCAGAACGCCATGGGCCGCAGCGCCTTCGAGCATTTGAAGAGCCGTGGTGTCACCGTGACATGGCAGGAATACCCAATGGGCCACGAAGTGTTACCTCAAGAGATACACGACATCGGTGCCTGGCTGGCCGCTCGCCTGGGCTGAAACCAGCGTTTATGTAGCCGTATGACAGACGCACTACGCCGCGCCCGATTCTTGCATTACACTGGCCGGCGTATATTCCTTAACCAATTAATGAGATCACCGTGCTCAAAGCACTCAAGAAGATGTTCGGCAAAAGCGAGGCTGAGCCGCTCGCGCCTGTTCCCAGTGCTCCTGTCCCGACTGCCGGCAGCCGCAATGACGGTAAACAGCCCGGCCGGACCGCACCTGTCGCCCAGCCGAAGAAGCCGACGGTGACGCCACCTGAACCGGCAGCACCGGTCGAGGCCGCTATTGCGCCAGTCGCGCCAAAGCCGCGGCGCGAACGCGCACCCAAACCGGCGGTCATCCCCTGGAAACTCGAAGACTTCGTGGTCGAGCCACAGGAAGGCAAGACCCGCTTCCACGACTTCAAGCTGGCCCCGGAACTGATGCACGCCATCCAGGACCTGGGTTTCCCGTACTGCACGCCGATCCAGGCGCAGGTGCTGGGCTTTACCCTCGCGGGCAAGGACGCCATCGGCCGCGCCCAGACCGGCACCGGCAAGACCGCCGCGTTCCTGATCTCGATCATCACCCAGTTGCTGCAGACGCCGCCGCCCAAGGAACGCTACATGGGTGAGCCGCGCGCGCTGATCATCGCGCCGACCCGCGAGCTGGTGGTGCAGATCGCCAAGGACGCTGCCGACCTGACCAAGTACACCGGCCTCAACGTCATGACGTTTGTCGGCGGCATGGATTTCGACAAGCAGCTCAAGCACCTCGAAGCACGGCATTGCGACATTCTGGTGGCCACGCCTGGCCGCCTGCTGGACTTCAACCAGCGCGGCGACGTGCACCTGGACATGGTCGAAGTGATGGTGCTGGACGAAGCCGATCGCATGCTCGACATGGGTTTCATCCCACAAGTGCGTCAGATCATTCGCCAGACTCCGCCGAAAAGCGAACGCCAGACCCTGCTGTTCTCCGCCACCTTCACCGAAGACGTGATGAACCTCGCCAAGCAATGGACCACCGACCCGTCCATCGTCGAGATCGAAGCGGAAAACGTGGCCAGCGAAAACGTCGAACAGCACATCTATGCCGTGGCCGGCGCCGACAAGTACAAGCTGCTCTACAACCTGGTCAACGACAACGGTTGGGAGCGCGTGATGGTGTTCGCCAACCGCAAGGACGAAGTGCGCCGCATCGAAGAGCGCCTGGTGCGCGATGGCGTCAACGCCGCGCAACTGTCCGGCGATGTGCCGCAACACAAGCGCATCAAGACCCTGGAAGGCTTTCGCGAAGGCAAGATCCGCGTGCTGGTGGCCACCGACGTGGCCGGGCGTGGTATCCACATCGACGGCATCAGCCACGTGATCAACTTCACCCTGCCGGAAGTGCCGGATGACTACGTGCACCGTATCGGTCGCACCGGTCGCGCGGGCGCTGCGGGGGTGTCGATCAGCTTTGCCGGCGAGGACGACTCGTATCAGTTGCCGTCGATCGAGACCTTGCTGGGCCGCAAGATCAGCTGCGAGACGCCGCCGACGCACTTGCTGCGCGCCGTTGAGCGCAAACGCCCTTAAACCTGCCCCCCTGCAGGCGCTGGCTTGCCAGCGCCTGCACACGCCGCGTACCCAAGACTAGCCTCGATACAATTCCCCCAGGATGGGTTGCCGAATTCTCGAGGCCTCGTCTCTGAATGACTGGTAATAGTCGAAACTGCTGGCCGGCATATCCAGCACGCTGCTGCTCGTATCGTACGACTGGCTTTGGGTCGACTCACCAGCCCCCGCATTGAACGCGGGCGGGCCCGCATCGGACGAGAATTCAGTAAAGTGCACTCATGCACTTACACCTTCCAGCGATCCGCCGCCGCATGATCACTGTCCCGCCCTTCCACCCACCGCGGCCCTTCGCTGGTATTTTCCTTCTTCCAGAACGGCGCGCGGGTCTTGAGGTAGTCCATCACAAACGCACAGGCATCAAACGCCGCCTGGCGATGGGCACTGGCAGCCGCGACGAACACGATGGGCTCGCCAGGCTCCAGGGCGCCGATGCGGTGCAGCACTTCCAGCTTGAGCAGCGGCCAGCGCTGCTCAGCCTCGACGGCGATCTTGGCCAGGGCTTTTTCGGTCATGCCGGGATAGTGCTCGAGGAACATCCCCGCCACATCGAGGCCATCGTTGAAATCGCGCACATAGCCGACAAAGCTCACCACTGCGCCGACGCCGACATTGGCGGCGTGCATGGCGTTGACTTCGGCGCCGGGGTCAAAGGGCTGGGCCTGCACACGAATGGCCATGCTCAGCCTCCGGTCACGGGCGGGAAGAACGCCACTTCGTCGCCGGCCTGCAACGGCTCGTCGAGGGTGCACAGTTCCTGGTTGCGCGCGCACATCAGGCTGGTTTCGTTCAACACCGCGAATTCGGGATCGCCCGCTAATGCCTGGCGCACAGCCTCGACGGTGGCAAAATCGCCTTCCATCTCCAGGGAGTCCAAACCGATCACTTCGCTGTAGCGCGCAAAAAACAGTACGTTGATGCTCATGCCTGGTCCGCCTTGAAATGCCCGCTTTTACCGCCGAGCTTTTCCAGCAGGCGGATGCTTTCGATGGTCATGCCGCGGTCCACCGCCTTGCACATGTCGTAGATCGTCAGTGCCGCGACGCTGGCGGCGGTGAGGGCTTCCATCTCCACGCCGGTCTGGCCGGAGAGTTTGCAGCGCGCGAGGATATGCACCACGTCCACGCCCTCGGCGCTGAGCTCGACCTTGACGCCGGTGAGCATCAGCGGGTGGCACAGGGGGATCAGGTCACTGGTTTTTTTCGCCGCCTGGATCCCGGCGATGCGGGCCACGGCAAACACGTCGCCCTTGGGATGGGCGCCGTCGACAATCATTTTCAGGGTCTCGGGCAGCATGCGCACCCGCGCTTCAGCCACCGCCTCACGGAACGTCACGGCTTTGTCGGTGACGTCGACCATATGGGCGCGACCTTGGGAATCGAGATGAGTCAGCACAGCGGTACTCCTGATCAGGAGCGTCGATTGTAAACCCAACGCAGATCAAAAGGTGGGAGCTGGCTTTTGTGGGAGTCGGGCTTGCCCGCGATGCAGGCACCTCGGTATGTCAGTTACACCGAGGTGATGCTATCGCAGGCAAGCCAGCTCCCACATTGACCGTGGTTACAGGTGGGATTCGGCGTATTCGGCCAGAATCGAACGTGGGACACCCTGCAGGGCGATGTGCACGCCGTTCGGGAAGTCCTTGAAGCGTTCCGTCAGGTAAGTCAGCCCGGAGCTGGTCGCGGACAGGTAAGGGGTGTCGATCTGTGCCAGGTTGCCCAGGCACACCACTTTGGAACCGGCGCCGGCACGGGTGATGATGGTTTTCATCTGGTGCGGGGTGAGGTTCTGGCATTCATCGATCAAAATCAGGCTTTGCTGGAAGCTGCGACCTCGGATGTAGTTGAGGGATTTGAACTGCAACGGCACTTTGCTGAGGATGTAGTCGACGCTGCCATGGGTGTTTTCGTCATCCATGTGCAAGGCTTCGAGGTTGTCGGTGATCGCCCCCAGCCAAGGCTCCATTTTTTCCGCCTCGGTGCCGGGCAGGAAACCGATTTCCTGGTCCAGGCCCTGCACGCTGCGGGTGGCGATGATGCGGCGATAGCGCTTGGTCACCATGGTCTGCTCGATGGCGGCAGCCAGGGCGAGGATGGTTTTCCCCGAACCCGCGGCGCCGGTCAGGTTGACCAGGTGGATGTCCGGGTCGAGCAGCGCATACAGCGCCAGGCTCTGGTAGATATCACGCGGTTTCAGGCCCCAGGCTTCCTGGTGCAACAGGGGTTCCTGATGCAGGTCGAGGATCAGCAGCTTGTCGACCTGGATTTCTTTGATCCAGCCCACGAAGCCCTGTTCGTCGATGATGAACTCGTTGATGTGCACGGCCGGCAGGTTGTCGATCAACTGCACCTGGTGCCAAGTGCGGCCATGGTCCTGACGGGTTTCAACTTTGCTGACCAGGTCCCAGAAGGAACCCGTCACAGTGTGATACCCACGAGAGAGCATCGACACGTCGTCGACCAGTTGGTCGGTGCTGTAGTCCTCGGCAGCGATCCCACACGCTCGTGCCTTGAGGCGCATATTGATGTCTTTGGTCACCAGCACCAGGCGCAGGTCCTTGTCGCGTGCGTGCAGGTCGATCAATTGGTTGATGATTTTGTTGTCGTTCAGATTTTCCGGCAGCAGGCTGTTGGGCTCGCTGCGCTTGCTCATCAGAATCGACAGCAAGCCCTTGGGCCCGCTTTTGCCGCGCTGGATCGGCACACCGACTTCAACGTCGTCAGGTGACGCTTCGCCCAGGGTCTTGTCGATCAGGCGGATGGCCTGGCGGCATTCGGCAGCCACGCTGTGGTGCCCGCTTTTGAGTTTGTCGAGCTCCTCAAGCACGATCATCGGGATGGCGACGTGGTGTTCTTCGAAGTTAAGCAGTGCGTTCGGATCGTGGATCAGTACGTTGGTATCAAGCACATAAAGGATTGGCTGGTCGGAAGAAGGGTTACGTCCATGATCATCCATACTCGGTCACCTTTGTGGGAGCCAGTCGACGCAATACCGCAACAGTGCTGCGCCTCGATTCGACCACCGACTGCACCTGAGTGACGTCAAGTGCAGTGCCCACATGAGGAGTCTTGGAAGACGCCACCTGTGTTGCAGGTTTCGGCGATCTGACTTCGTAATACCGCAAAACCCATGACAGAAAAAAGCACTTTGACGCATTTTTGAAGTTTATTTTTCAGGATGACGAATAGCACTAGCCGAGTGCCATGGACCCCGTTAAAGTCGGAAGTCCGCCTGCATCGAAATGTCGCACGAAATCACCCCGAAAATGCCGCATCCCCAACAGGGCCGGGCGCTTCGGTCTTTTCAGCGAAACGCCTCCCGGCAGTCCTGCCAACCCAATCCGCTTTGCCCCGTCGCCTGCAATAATATCGGCAACGCCACCCGCGCCTTGTCCTGGGTGTCGTGAAACACAATCACCCCTTTGCGCCACAGCAACATCAACGTCAGCACCCGTTGCGCCGACTCATCGGCCTTGAGCTTGCCCGGTTCGTCCTGGGAATCGATATCCCACAACGCCACTTGCAGGCCCTGGGCCTGGAAGAACCCCTGGCTGTCCGCGCGACGCTGACCGTAGGGCGGCCGAAACAGCGGCAGGTAGTTTTCCGGCATCAGGTTCTGCGCGAGCGAGGCACTGCGGGTAATGGAGCCCTGCCAGTCGACCCAATGGCTATGGGAGCGATACTGCCAGCCTTGGGTGCCGACGCACTGGCCCTGGTACAGCGCCTGCACATCGGCCACCGAGCTGCGCTCGACGCGCGTCTGCAGGCTGCTGCCGAGGACGAAGAAGGTCGCGTTCATCTTCTGCTTGCGCAGGTAATCGGTGAGCCAGTCGGTGTTGCCGCTCACCGGTGCCGGGCCGCCATCGAAGGTCAGCAGGAACAGCCGGTCGTTGAACTCGTCGCCATTGCGCTCGTGATCGCCAAAGCGCGCGATTTCACTGCTGATCTGCGGAAACAGCGCGGCCTTGCGCAGCAGCTCGTCCAGGTAACGTTCGTGGAACGCGTGGCTGGGGCCGGCCCAGCCTATATAGAAGGAGTTTTCGCTGACCTCGAACTTGCCGGCCTGCTCGCGCAGGTCGTCCATGTTTTCCACCAGGTAGCAGAACGAGGCATCTTCCTCGCAGCTTTGCTGGGCGAACGTGTAGTTCTCCAGCAGGCGCTGCCAGAGCTGGCGACGCAAGTCGTCGATGGACGCCATGTTGATGATCTTCAAACCCAGGCGTTGCTTGAGCGCGGCTTCATCCTGATTCTCGCTGGCGAGCAGGCTGTGGGCGAACATCAGGATTTCCGCGCGCGAGGCCACGTCGAACAGCGCCGGGCTGCCGAGATTTTCGGGCCAGGTGCCACGGTCCAGGCTGGCGACATCCACCGGCGCCGCCTGGGCGGTCAGGCAGAGCAGGCAAGCTGATAATAAAAGCGCGATTCGCACCTAGGGTCTCCCTCTCCAGAGTCGTCGGCCACTATAGCCGATACACCCCATCCCACGCCGGCTCCGCAGTTTTGGTGTCTATTGCCTTGATAGGTGGAGTCAAAACGCCCCAGCCCCTAGAATCCCCTCCACGATTACAGGAGCCAACTTCATGCTGATGGTGATTTCCCCCGCCAAAACCCTCGATTTCGAGTCAAAGCCGGTAACCCCGCGCTTCACCCAGCCGCAATACCTTGACCACTCCCAGGAGTTGATCGAGCAATTGCGCGACCTGAGCCCGGCGCAAATCAGCGAGTTGATGCACGTATCCGACAAGATCGGCGGCCTCAACGCCGCGCGCTTTGGCAGTTGGACTCCCGCTTTCACCCCGGACAATGCCAAGCAGGCGCTGCTGGCGTTCAAGGGCGATGTCTACACCGGCCTGAACGCCGAGACCTTCAGCGATGCCGATTTCTCCTACGCCCAGGACCACCTGCGCATGCTCTCGGGCCTTTACGGCCTGCTGCGCCCGCTGGACCTGATGATGCCGTACCGCCTGGAGATGGGCACCAAACTGGCCAACGCCCGTGGCAAGGACCTGTATGCCTTCTGGGGCACCCGCATCAGCGAATGGCTCAACGAAGCCCTGGCCGAACAAGGTGACGACGTGCTGCTCAACCTGGCCTCCAACGAGTACTTCTCGGCGGTCAAGCGCACAGCCCTGAACGCGCGCATCATCAATACCGAGTTCAAGGACCTGAAGAACGGCCAGTACAAGATCATCAGCTTCTACGCCAAGAAGGCCCGGGGCATGATGAGCCGCTTCGTCATCGAGGAGCGCATCAACGACCCGGCCAAGCTCAAGCAATTCGACGTGCAGGGTTATCGCTTCAATGCAGAGCAGTCCAAGCCGGATAACCTGGTGTTTTTGCGCGATCACGCACCGGAATAAGGCCCTGGCAAGCACTCTTGTTTGAATGTGGGAGCTGGCTTGCCTGCGATAGCGATGTATCAGTCGCAGATTTGCCAACTGACCCGACGCTATCGCAGGCAAGCCAGCTCCCACATTTTTGATCACATTCCTCCAAGCATTTCGTCATTATTTTGGCGTCAAAAAATATCTTGACGCATCTCTAACAATTCTTTCACTCGACATTTCCAATTTTTTTTCGTAGTGGCACCACTTTTTTCAAACCGTGGTGGCACAAAACTATCTCTGCGCGCCAACTCCCTACAACTACTGGCCCAAATAGCAAGTGCTATCACTGTACTACCAGTGCCATCTTTTCTAATATTTCAAGAAATTTCGGGAAACAGGATGAGCGGCCCGGAACTTCACCTTAAAGCGCCGCTCATACCACCGGTAACGAAATTCTCTGTTTCTGTAAGAGATGACTTACATAACGATCCACGGAAGTAGCAAAGTTGCCCCATCAACTTTGACTCACGGGTCACATCATCAACTGATATGAGTTGAGGGCGGCGATAAGGATGAATTGCTAACCCCTATAGGCCAAGGCAGCGCTTACCCAAATGTGTCGGTGCCAACGCTCAAGCCATTGATATTAAAGGGCTAACCGCCTCTATCAAGGCTCTACGGCGCCGGCGTCAGGCCCTTCCACCCGGAAGCCTGGCTGCATTTTAGGGCAAGCCCCAATAACAAGGCCAAGTTGCGCACACCTTGAGTGCAATAGTTAGTCACTCACTATTTAACCTGCCTGTACGCGGTAAGTCGGCGTCTATTCGCCCAACTTCCGTGTGAACAGTGACGTTTGCAAACATGAACTCCGGCCATCTATTGGCATGATTAACACCGTCTTCAATGACAAAGAGGTAAATGCGATGCGCATCAGCATATTTGGTCTAGGTTACGTTGGCGCAGTCTGTGCCGGTTGCCTGTCTGCACGTGGCCACGAAGTGGTCGGCGTAGACATCTCCAAGGAAAAGATCGACCTGATCAACGCAGGCAAATCGCCCATCGTTGAGCCGGGTCTGGGCGAACTGTTGAGCCAAGGCATCGCAAACGGTCGACTGCGTGGCACGACCAACTTCGCCGAAGCCATCCGCGATACCGACCTGTCGATGATTTGTGTCGGCACGCCGAGCAAGAAGAACGGCGACCTGGAACTCAACTACATCGAATCGGTATGCCGCGAGATCGGTTTTGTCCTGCGTGACAAGACCACCCGCCACACCATCGTAGTGCGCAGCACCGTGTTGCCGGGCACTGTCGCCAATGTGGTGATCCCGATCCTCGAAGACTGCTCCGGCAAGAAAGCCGGCGTCGACTTCGGCGTCGCGGTCAACCCGGAATTCCTGCGTGAATCCACCGCCATCGCCGACTACGACCTGCCGCCGATGACCGTTATCGGTGAGTTCGACAAAGCCTCCGGCGATGTCCTGCAGTCGCTGTACGAAGAACTCGACGCCCCGATCATCCGCAAGGACATCGCCGTTGCCGAGATGATCAAGTACACCTGCAACGTCTGGCACGCGACCAAGGTCACCTTCGCCAACGAGATCGGCAACATCGCCAAGGCGGTCGGCGTCGACGGTCGCGAAGTGATGGAAGTGGTCTGCCAGGACAAGACCCTCAACCTGTCCCAGTACTACATGCGCCCAGGCTTCGCGTTCGGCGGCTCGTGCCTGCCCAAGGACGTGCGTGCCCTGACCTACCGCGCAGGTTCCCTGGACGTGGAAGCACCGCTGCTCAACTCGCTGATGCGCAGCAACGAATCCCAGGTGCAGAACGCCTTCGACATCGTCGCCGGCCACGACAAACGCAAAGTCGCGCTGCTGGGCCTGAGCTTCAAGGCCGGCACCGATGACCTGCGCGAAAGCCCGCTGGTCGAGCTGGCCGAGATGCTGATCGGCAAAGGCTTCGACCTGAGCATCTACGACAGCAACGTCGAGTACGCCCGTGTCCACGGCGCGAACAAAGACTACATCGAAGGCAAGATCCCGCACGTGTCGTCCCTGCTCAACTCGGACTTCGACGACGTGATCAACAACTCCGACGTGATCATCCTGGGCAACCGCGATGAGAAGTTCCGTGCCCTGGCGCATAACGCCCCGCACGGCAAGCAAGTGGTCGACCTGGTGGGCTTCATGTCCGCAGCCACCAGCGTCAGCGGCCGCACCGAAGGCATTTGCTGGTAACGGAAGAGCAGCGGCAGGTTTCGAGCCGCAAGCTGCAAGTAAAAGCACCGCCCTTGCAGCTTGCGGCTTGCAACCAGCCGCTTTCACCACCTTCGGATGACGCTTATGTCCAAGTTAAAACACGTACTGCTCCAATCCGCCGGCTGGCTGTTCTTTCTGAGCCTGCTGATGGGACTCGCCCTGCTTTTGCCGGCGAGTACGTTCGACTCCGAGTCGAAGAATTTTATTTTCCTGATTGGCGCCGTCGGTATCTGGCGCTACTCGATGGGTGCTACGCATTTCTTTCGCGGCATGCTGTTTTTGTACGTGGTCTACCCGCACCTGCGCCGCAAAGTGCGCAAGTTGGGCAAGGCCGCCGACCCGTCCCATGTGTTCCTGATGGTCACCAGCTTCCGGATCGATGCGCTGACCACCGCGCAGGTCTACAGCTCGGTGATTCGCGAGGCCATCGAATGTGGCTTCCCGACCACCGTGGTCTGCTCGCTGGTGGAAATGTCCGATGAGCTGCTGGTCAAGAGCCTGTGGGAACGCATGAACCCGCCAGACCACGTGAAGCTCGACTTCGTGCGCATCGCCGGTACCGGCAAGCGTGACGGCCTGGCCTTCGGCTTTCGCGCCATCTCCCGTCACCTGCCGGATGACCGTGCGGTGGTCGCCGTGATCGATGGCGACACCGTGCTGGCCGAAGGCGTGGTCCGCAAGACCGTCCCGTGGTTCCAGCTGTTCGGCAATGTCGGCGGGCTGACCACCAACGAGTTCTGCGAAGTACGCGGCGGCTACATCATGAGCGAGTGGCACAAGCTGCGCTTCGCCCAGCGCCACATCAACATGTGCTCGATGGCCCTGTCCAAGCGCGTGCTGACCATGACCGGGCGCATGTCGGTGTTCCGTGCCAGCGTGGTCACCGACCCGGGCTTTATCGCCGACGTGGAAAGCGACTCGCTGCAACACTGGCGCCTGGGCCGCTTCAAGTTCCTGACCGGCGATGACAAGTCCAGCTGGTTCAGCCTGATGCGCCTGGGCTACGACACCTTCTACGTGCCGGACGCCGCGATCAACACCGTGGAACACCCGCCGGAAAAGAGTTTTATCAAGGCCAGCCGCAAGCTGATGTTCCGCTGGTACGGCAACAACCTGCGCCAGAACTCCCGTGCCCTGGGCCTGGGTGTACGCCGGTTGGGCCTGTTCACCAGCATCGTGTTGTTCGACCAGCGCGTGTCGATGTGGACCTCCCTGCTCGGCCTGACCGTGGCAATCATCGCCACCTTCAAGTACGGCGGCGCGTTCATCCTCGCCTACCTGCTGTGGATCGGCATCACCCGCTTGATCCTGACCCTGCTGCTGTCGTGCTCCGGCCACAAGATCGGCCCGGCCTACCCCGTGATTCTCTATTACAACCAGATCATGGGCGCGCTGGTGAAGATCTACGTGTTCTTCCGCCTTGATCAACAGTCCTGGACCCGCCAGGACACCAAACTGACCCGCGATTTGGCCAGCTTTCAACGTTGGTTCAACACCTGGTCGTCTCGGACCATGACCTTCTCCGCCGGCAGCATTTTCGTCGCCGTGTTGCTGATGATGGTCTGACCCTGCCAAGCCTGAATTAACCAAGGAATTACACCGTCATGAACAGCCAAGTAAACGCCAACGTTGTCCACGAGTCCGAAGCCCAGCGCCAACATGCCCGGGTCAAAATCCCGGCCAAGCTGCGCTTCTTCAACACCGACCGCACCCAGACCGAAGCACGGGTGATCGACCTTTCCGCCGGCGGCCTGGCGTTCACCGCCACCCAGCCGTTGACCGTGGGTGAAGTGCACAAGGGCCGCCTGCAGTTCGTCATCGACAACCTTGGCCTGGCCATGGACGTGGAACTGCAAATTCGCTCCTACGACCGCCAGACAGGTCGCACCGGTTGCCAGTTCCAGAACCTCGACGCTCAGGACATCTCGACCCTGCGCCACTTGATCACCTCGCACCTGTCCGGTGACATCGTGACCATGGGCGACGTGCTGGCAACCCTGCAGCGCGACAACTTCACCAAGGCGCGCAAGGTCAAGGACGGCGGCAGCAACATGAGCGCCTTCGGCCGCCTGCGTGCCGTGACCTTCAGCCTGGCGATCTTCCTGGTCGGCCTCGCTGCGTTCGGTTTTGTCTTCAAATCGGTGTACGGCATGTACTTCGTCAGTCACGCCCAGGCGGGCATCGTCAGCGTACCGGGCATGAACGTGACCATGCCGCGCGACGGTACCGTGCAAAGCCTGCTCAAGGGTGATGCGGTCGCTGCCAAAGGCGCGCCACTGGCGACCTTCAGCACCAGCATGCTCGACGTGCTCAAGGGCCACCTGGACGAAGACCAGCTGCAACCGGCCAAAGTCGAAGAGCTGTTCGGCAAGCAAATGACCGGCACCCTGACCTCCCCATGCGATTGCGTAGTGGCCCAGCAACTGGTCGCCGACGGTCAGTACGCCAGCAAAGGCGACGTGATCTTCCAACTGGTGCCACGCGGCAGCCTGGCCAATGTCGAAGCGCGCTTCACCTATCGCCAGTTCGCCGACGTGCGCCCCGGCACTCCAGTGAGCTTCCAGGTCGCCGACGAAGAACAGGTCCGCACCGGCACCATCGTCAGCAGCACCAGCCTGAACAGCGCCGACCTGTCTTCCGACATCCGCGTGCAGATCAAGCCTGATGCGCCGCTGGACAGCACCTACGCCGGTCGCCCGGTGGAAGTGACCAGCGACCGTGGCCCATCGCTGAACTGGCTGATCGACAAAGCCATGGCCAACGGTCTGTAAGCAGAGGACATGCCTGTGATGACTCTCTCAAAAACACCGCAGTCCCTGTGGGAGCGGGCTTGCTCGCGAAAGCAGTGTGTCAGCCAACACATGCATCAACTGACAGGGCCCCTTCGCGAGCAAGCCC
>NZ_JASCPP010000078.1:0-34211 GCF_029959745.1 Pseudomonas sp. PS01298
GCCCTGGCGAGGCTGCGAAGGCGGACTCACAGTCGACATCTTCATCGGCTGACAGGGCTTCTTCGCAGCCTCGCTGGGGCTCGACAACTCCTACAGGGGATTGGGGTTGTCTGTGGGGTTGGGGTTGGCTTAGCGCGAGAGCAGCGGCGCGGGGGCTTTTTCCTGTGGGCCTACATCATGCAGGGAAATCCGCGAGGTCTCCGGCAGTGCCAGTCCGCCGGCCAGCGCGAGCAATGCCACGGCTATCAGGTAAAACGCCGGTGACAGGTTGCTGCCGGTGGTGCTGATCAGCCAGGTCGCCATCAACGGCGCGGTACCGCCGAAGATCGTGTACGCCATGTTGTAGGTGATCGCCGAAGCGGTGTAGCGCGTGCGGGTCGGGAAGGTCTCCGAGAGCAAGGCGGCGGTGACCACGCCGCACAGCACGGCGCCGACCGCGAGCAACATCACCCCGACCACCGAGGCTGCGAACGATCCGGAGCTGGCCATCAGGAACGACGGATACACCACCACGATCAATAGCGCACAGGCGGTCATCACCGTGACCCGGCGCCCCACCCGGTCCGAGTACAGCCCGGCCAGCGGGCAAATCGCCGCGGCGAAAATCAGCGCAATCAGCGACACCAGCAACGCCATCGCCCGGCTCAGTCCGCCGGCCACTTGCAGATACGTCGCGAAGTAGGTGGTGAACATATAAAACGACAGCGCCGTGAGTGACACAAAAGCGCCCAGGCAGCAGATCGCCGCACCATGGTTGCGCAAGGTTTCCTTGAGCGGGGAGTGGGCTACCGCATGCTCCTGCTTGACGGCCTGGAAGGCGGGCGTCTCATCCAGCTTCCAGCGCAGGTAAAGCCCGACCAGCCCCAGTGGCGCCGCGATCAGGAACGGCAGGCGCCAGCCCCAACTGCCCATCGCTTCGGCGGACAACGACGCCTCCAGGGCGTACGCCACCACGGCGGCGGCGGCGAACGCGGAAAACGTCGACACCGGCACGAAGCTGCCGTACCAGGCGCGCTTGTCACTGGGCGCGTGTTCCATCAGATAGGCGCAGGCCCCGGCGTATTCGCCGCCAGCGGAGAAACCCTGGGCGCAGCGGATCAGCGACAGCAGAATCGGCGCTGCAACGCCGATGGCGGCGTAAGTCGGGAGCAGGCCGATCAAGGTGGTGGCGCCGGCCATCAGCAGGATCGTCATGGCCAGCGTGCGTTTGCGCCCGATGCGGTCGCCGAGCATGCCGAAGAACACCCCGCCCAGGGGCCGGAAAGCGAACGCCACGGCGAATACCGCGAAGGTCTTGAGCAGCGCGGCACTGGTGTCGCCGCTGGGGAAGAATTGTTGCGCGATGGTGGTGGCGAGGAAGCCGTAGACGGCGAAGTCGAACCACTCGACGAAGTTACCGATGCCGGCGGCGATGATGACCTTTCGCAGGGTGTGGGGGCTGACCTGTTCGGTGGAGGGGCTCGTCATGGGGGAAGGCCTCGGGATGGGATCGGGGATGCTTGATTATCGGGGGAGGGGCTTGCGCGGCGGGGCTCAAAAGAGTCGTCCGCGTAGTCAACAGCGACGTGTCGACGCAGGAGAACGCAGGAATTGGGCCAGGTGCCGCGAGGGGACTATCGATGGGCGAGGCTGGATGATGTTGACGCGCAGGCGTGACGAAAAAAACGGCCTGTGTCGATCTGACAACACACGCCGTTCAAGCCTGCATCAGGCCTTACGCGGCTTTGGCGACAGGCTGCGCAGACTTGCGATACGTCAGCAGCACAATCCCGGTTACCACGATGACGCCACCGGCGATCTGCCCGGCGCTGAGCATTTGATCGAGCACGATCCAGCCCATCAGCAGCGTCGCCAGCGGCTCGATGTTCATCACCGGCGCGTTTCGCGGCATATTCAGGCGCGGCACCGAAATGAACAACACGATGAAGCCTGTGCCGTAGAGCACGACCAGTGTGGCGAGTGCCAGCCAGCCGGTGCTGGTTGCCGGCAGGTTCAGGCCGTCGGCGAGGGCACCACTCACGCCGGCAAGGTTGACGCTACTGAACACGATGAAGATCGTCAGCAGGCTGCGCACGGAACCGCGAACCTGCGACAACTTGTGGTCGGTGATCCACAGGGCGCAGGCGAACACAAAGGCGGCGCAGAACGCCAGGGTGACGCCGAGCAGCCATTGCGGGCCGGTCTCTGCGCTGGCTGAGAGGCGCCCGGGAACGTCCAGCACGAACACCAGGCCCACCAGGATCAAACCCATCAGCAGTGCGGTGCGAGCAGTGGGGCGCGGGCCGCCGAATGCCCAGGTGAGCAGCGCGAGCAAAATCGGAAAGACATTCGCCACCAGTAACGCCAGCGCGACCGGCACGCGGGCTACGGCCGAGTACAGGCACAGGCTTTGAGTGGCGATGAGCAGGCCTAGCAGCACTTGCCAGCGCCAAGCACCGGACGGCAAGCGCAGGCTTTGGCGTTGCCATAGCACCAGCACGGCGAGTACCAACAAGGTGCCGCCCGAGCGCATCAGAATCGCCAGCAGCACGCCGGCCCCATCATCAAACGCCACGCGAGCGGCAATGTGGTTGCCGGCAAAGGCGCAGCCCATGCAGAGCAGAATCAACACGGCGATGTGCCGCGAGAACAGGGCAGGCGTGGTTTGAGTGGGGGCAGGCGCAGTCATGATGGGGGGCTCGAACAGTGGATGCCATCATCGGGGATGGCGATTTATTGTTAGGACGTCGTACAACTTGCTGAGGCTTTGTAACGTGTTTGTCGCGAAGGTGCAAGGATGTCGTTTTATTCAATCAGGGTGGATTTAGGCTATCGTGCGGGCCTCGAAATCGATGTGTCTCCAGGGAGGAAAAATGCGCGTTTACATCACCGGTGCTTCCTGCGCGGGCGTGACCACGCTGGGCCAGAACCTCGCAGCGCGGCTGGGCGTGCTCCATGTCGATGTCGATGATTTTTACTGGATGCCCACGGACCCGCCGTTCACCACCAAGCGTGCCGCGCCTGAGCGCGTGTCATTGATGCAGCAAAGACTCGGCGACGAAGACTGGGTGCTGACGGGCTCGTGTATGAACTGGGGCGACGAATTGATCACCCAGGTCGAGCTGATCGTCTTCGTGGACACTGCAACGCCAGTCCGCCTTCAACGCCTGGCCGCGCGTGAACAGCAACGCTTTGGCGACCGGATCGCACCCGGCGGCGACATGCACGCGATCCATGTGGCCTTTCGCGAATGGGCCTCGCAGTACGACGATCCGCACTTTGGCGGCCGCAATCGAGCCTGGCACGCGCGATGGCTGGCCAGTCAAACCGCTGCGGTGCTGCAGGTTGACGGGACCCACAGCACCGACAGCCTGGTGGCGCAGGTCATTGAGGCGTTGTCGCTGCGCCTGGCCCCGGATTAACGCACGATTGAGTTTCCAGCGGCAGCCACCTCAACCGTGCGGGCCTGGGAGCGCGTTGCGCGCACGGCGATCACCCGCGCCACGCCGTGAGCACCCGGTGTGACGCATGGCGCTGCAGGCATGCGCGCTCGCTGATAACGTCCGAAATAGCCTGGCAATGCTCGATCCTTTCGGGGGCCTGGAGCCTTAGTGCATGCCCTTGCTCACCACTTCCCCCGTCGCCGAATCCTCCAGCCAGATCTTCAGCCGATTCAGTCCAATGTACTGCGAGCGCGCGATGATCTTCTGCCCGGGTTTTCCCTCGAATTCCAAGTCCGCAAACATGAAGTACCGCGGCAGCCGGTACTCCAGTTGTATCGTGTAGGTGCCCGGCACCAGCACGGCGCGTTGCGGTGAGTCATTTTTGTAGTAGTAGGTCGAGAACGGAATATTGCCGACCTTTTTATCGTTGACCCGGATGATGTTCAGGTCCGGCTGCAGGTCCAGGAAGCTGCGGTTGGGCCTTCCCGCGTAGGTGTCGGTTTCGACGATGGTGTAGCGAGACTCATCGCGCGGTTCACTGGAATCCACATTCGAGTAGGCCGGCATTTCGGCGCAGCCTTGAAGGCACAGCAGGGTCAAAAACGGCAGGGCAATTTTGCGCATGAAAAAACCTGAATCCATGTCAGAAAGTACAGTCGATGATCGATGAAGGGACGCGGCAGGCTTACTCGTGTGCCGTCCATACGGCCAGTTCATAACCGTCGGGATCGGTGAAGTGGAACCTGCTGCCGCCGGGGAAGGCGAAGGTCTGGCGGGTGATGACCGCGCCGAGGGTGTGCAGCCGCTGTTGTGTCTCAGCGAGGTTGTCCGCATACAGGATGATCAAGGGACCACCCGGTCGAACCGGTTCGCCGGTGGTGAAGCCACCCGTGAGGCGGCCGTCGGTGAACTCGGTATAGGTGGGCCCGTAGTCGACGAACGTCCAGCCGAATGCGCCACCGTAAAAGGCTTTGCTGCGTGCAATGTCGCCGACGTTGAACTCGATATTGTCGATTTGTCGGTCTTTACCGCGAACGCTCATGGTCGCCTCCCTGGCAGATGTTTAGGGCGGCGAGTGTAACGTATCCGCCGATGCCTGGACCCTATCGATTACGCGGGCAAGTATCTCTATGCCTTCATCGATCTGCTGTGGGGTGAGCCCGGCGTACCCGATGATCAACCCGGCGGGTCGCTCGCACTGCAAAAGGTGCGGCTGCTTAAACAATGGCGACAGCGGGTAGACCCCCACGCCGCGTTCGAGCGCCAGCGCCTGCAACGCGCCTTCAACATGGGCGCGCAGGGCCGGCAGTTGCAAAACGCCGTGCAGCCCGGCGGCCATGCCTTCGAGTCTTGCGCGTCCCGGCAGGTAGCGTTCCACCGCGTCCAGCAAGGCCTTGCGGCGTCCTTCATTGTCCCGGCGCAGGCGGCGCACATGGCGTTCGTAGGCGCCGCTGTCGATCAACGAGGCGAGGACGTTTTGCTCCCAGCGGGCGGAATGGCGATCAGTCAGGCGCTTGGCTTCTCGAAACACCCCGACCAATTCGCGCGGCAGCACCAGGTAGCCCAGGCGCAATTGCGGCGACAAGGCCTTGGAGAAGGTACCGACGTAGATGACGCGCGCCTCGGTGTCCATCGATTGCAGGGCGTCGATAGGGCGCTGGCCGTAGCGGAATTCGCCGCCGTAATCATCTTCAATGACCCACGCGCGATGGCGGCTTGCCCAGTTGAGCAATTCGAGGCGACGCGCGATCGGCAGCACCGCACCCATGGGAAATTGGTGCGACGGCGTGACATAGGCCAGGCGCACGCGGGCGTCGTCGGGCAGGTGTTGTGTCTGCAGGCCGGCGGTGTCGACGGGCAAGGGGAGCGGGGTGGCCCCAGTGGCTTCAAAGCAGTAACGGGCCATCCGGTAGCCCGGGTCTTCGAAGACGAATGCATCGTCGGGGTTGAGCAGCACCCGGGCACACAGGTCGAGCCCCTGTTGGGAACCGTGGACAATGAGGATCTGCTCGGCATCGCAGGCCAGCCCCCTGGCACGGCGCAAGTAGCCTTGCAGCGCACTGCGCAGGTGTTCTTCGCCTTCCGCTTGGCCGTAGGGGCGGCTGGGTTGGCGCTTGTTCAACTCGGCACGATAAGCACGGTGCCAGCCAAGCGCGGGAAAGTCCCGTGAAGCTACCGAGCCATACCTGAAGTCGATACGCGCGGAGGGCGAGGCCATGCTGTAGGGCTTGAGGGCCGCAACGCGCTGGCCATAAAGGGACAGGGCCGGCGGCGGGTGATTGACAGGCGATCTGCCTGGTTGGGTGCGCCCGACCGCAACGGCCGCCACCCTGGCCACCTTGCCCACCGCCGTCACCACGAACCCTTCGGCGGCGAGTTGCTCATAGGCCGCGGTCACCGTGGTGCGCGACACGCCAAGTGTGTCGGCCATCGCACGGGTGGACAGCAGTTGGGTACCCGCGGCCAGTGTGCCGTCCTCAATCTGTGCACGCAGCCTGGCGTAAATGCGGCGTTCCGCTCCGCGTGGCGATGTGTTCGATAACTGGCCCATGGAAATACCTCAAAACTGGTGCTTTTTACGCTGCAGGTCATGCTCGACATTATGGGTTCTCTTCTAAAAAAGATGAACGCTCGCCATGTACATTCCCGATCACTTCGCAGAACAACGCCCTGAACAGTTGCACAGGATTATCCGTGACAATCCGCTGGGCATCCTCGTGATGCCGGGCGCAAATGGTATCGACGCCGACCACGTACCTTTTGACTTCGACCCGCATGACGGCACCCACGGATTGCTCACCGGGCATGTGGCCCGCGCCAATCCGCTATGGCAACGCGGCACGGAGGGTGTGCCGGTGCTGGTGATTTTTCGCGGTGCGAATGCATATGTGTCGCCCAACGGCTATGCATCCAAGCACTCGACTCATCGCCAGGTGCCGACGTGGAATTACGAAGTGGTACATGTGCAGGGTGTGCTGCGGGTGATGCGAGATGAAAAACGCCTGCGCCGTACCTTGGCGCTGCTGACGCGCCAACACGAAGCTTCGCAACCCAAACCCTGGCGAATGGGCGACGCGCCAGCGGACTATCTGGAGCAAATGTTGGCAAGGATTGTCGGCATCGAGATCCAGCCGCTGCGCTTCGAATGCAAGCGCAAGCTCAATCAAAACAAGGACCATGCCGATCGTCTGTCGGCGATCGCCCACCTGCGCGAGCGCGGTGAGGTGGCCCTGTCCAGGACCATGCTGGAAAACCTCGGGCCGCTGGATCAGGAGGCGGCGCCATGGAACTTGAGCTGACCACCGCGACGATCCTGGTGACGTTCGCCGGAGTCTTTTTGATCTGCTTTATGAAAGGCGCGTTCGGCGGAGGGTTCGCGATTGTCGGGATTCCGCTGTTGTCACTGGTAATGGACCCGATCACCGCCGGCGGTCTGCTCGCGCCGCTGTTTATCGCCATGGACCTGTTCGGATTGCGCTATTGGAAACCGTCCACCTGGTCAAAGCCGGACCTCAATGTCCTGGTGCCGGGGCTGGTGGTTGGCATCGGCATTGGCTATGGGCTTTTCCGTGTGCTGGACCACCGGGCGATAGCGATAGTGATGGCGGCAGTCACCTTGATCTTTGTGGGCCTGTGGTTCAGGGCCGGGGGCAACGTCGGCGTGAAGCCACGTTCGTCGCCCAAGGCGGTGGCGGCGGGGATCACGTCGGGGATTACCACCATGGTTGCGCATTCCGGTGGGCCGCCCCTTGCGATGTACCTGTTGCCGCTGGGTCTGAGCAAGCAGGTGTACGCCGGCACCACCAGTCTGTTCTTTACGGTGGGCAATCTGCTCAAGGCAATCCCCTGGCTGATCCTCGCACGGCCAACCGGTAATGTCTTGAGCCTGGCGCTGATCTGCCTGCTCGCCGTGCCGAGCGGCGTGTGGCTGGGCTGGCGGCTGCATGCGAAGCTGGATCAGCGCCAGTTATACCGTGCCTGTCATGGCTTGCTGGTTATCACTGCATTGAAGCTATTGTGGGATGGCATCCTGGGTTGATGGCTGTCACTCGCCTTGACACTTATTGATGAAACCGGCGCCCCAGCGCGTCCAGCCGCACCGCAATCGGTGGCAACTGCTCGCTGCTGCGCGCCAGGGTTTCCACGTCATTGGCGGTGCTCTGCGCAATGCTCTGCACGGCCTGCAATCGCCCGACTATCTCCAGGTTCGCCGAGGTCTGCTCGCGGGTGGTGCTGACGATGTGGTCGTTGAGCTGGTCGATCTGCGCGATGTCCAGCCCGACCGCCTGCAGCATTTGCACGGCGACCTGGCTGTCTTGTACGCAGCGTTCCACGCCCTGGCGACTGTCGTGCATGGCCTCGACGGCTTCGCGGCTGCCTTGCTGCAGGCTTTCGATGATGGTTTTGATCTCCTGGGTGGAGACGGCGGTGCGTTGCGCCAGGCTGCGGACTTCGTCGGCGACCACGGCAAAACCACGGCCTTGCTCGCCCGCGCGGGCTGCCTCGATGGCGGCGTTGAGGGCCAGGAGGTTGGTCTGGTTGGCGATGCTGTTGATCACCTCCAGCACCGTGCCGATCTGCTCGGCTTGCACCGCAAGGCCTTCCACGGTCTGGTTGGCACCGCTGAGGCGCGAGGCCAGTTGGGTGATTTCCTGCTGGGCGCGGCCGACGCTTTCCTGGCCGCGAATGATCTGTTGGCTGGCCTTGCCGGCGTGTTCCACCGCGTGTTCGACGTGCACCGCGATGTGGCCCATGGCGTCTTCCATGCGTTGCATCGAGCCGGTCATCTGGCTGATTTCGGCCAGTTGGTGCCGCGCGCCTTTTTCCAGGGTGCCGCTGGTACTGGCGAGGGCCTGGCCGAGTTGGCCGAGGCCGTGGGAGTCGCGGGCGACGCCGTCGATCAGATGGGTGATCTGCTGCAGGAAGTGGTCGAAACGCTGGGTGAGGGACACGTGCACCTTGCCTTCGCCCTGGGCGGTTGCCACGGTGAATTGGGAGGTGACGGCGAGCATTTTCTCGAGCATTTCCTGGCTTTCGACAGCCTCGGCCTGGCTGTGCACGGCCAGGTAGAGCAGGGCGATGGTTTCCATCACCACATAGAGGGCGTGGACGAACACCATGCCCCAGCCGCCGTGATGCTCCATCACGAACACCGGGAAACCCTGATGCTGCAGCGCATGGAAGACCACGTGGTGCACGGCGATGGTCAGCGCCGCGATCAGGATCGGCAGCCAATCGCGGTAAAACGTCAGCACTGCCAACAGCGCGAAGATGCCGAAGTGGGATTCGATCACGCCCTGGGCCTGGTTGATGTGCAGCGCGGCCATCACCATCAGTCCGGCCCCGAGCGCGCAACGCATGGCGCGGCGGCCGCCAACGGCGCGATACAGCGTAGTGAGCACCACGCTGGTGCCGCCGCCCACGATCACCGCCTGCAGCAGGGTGTCGTGCCAGAACGCCAGGCCCAGCGAGAACAGGAACATCAGCCAGATCAACGCCAGCATGATGCGGTCGGCCTTGCGGTAGTGCTCCAGGAAACGCGTGCGGACGGGCATTCACTCTTACTCCATGTGGACTGGCCAGGAACAAAGCATGCGGCGTGCCACGTGGGCCCGCAGGTAGAGCAAAGCAGGTATCAGGATTTGTGCAGGATCAGGGATGCCAAGAGTTTATCGGCATCCCTGTGGGGGACTTTAAGCGCGGCGAGCAGCGTGACCCACAAGGCCTATTGGGGCACGCCGTGGGCGTCCAGCCTGGATCAGAAGCTGTACTTGGCCGTCATCATCATGTTGCGCGGGGTGCCGTAGGCGTCGCCGCCGTAGCTCACCGAGTTGGCGATGGACGAATAGTAGCGGCGGTCGAAGATGTTGTTGGCGTTGAGCTGCAGGTCCAAGTGCTCGTTGACCTTATAGCCGGCCATCAGGTCGGTGACCGCGTAGGCGCCCTGTTTGAGGCGGTAGTTGCCACCGTCATTGAGCGGCACGTCGTTGTACATGCGGCTCTGCCAGGAAATGTTGCCGCCGACCCGGAGTTTTTCCAGCGGGCCCTGGAAGTTGTAGCGGGTGGTCAGTTTGAACAGCTGCTCCGGGGTGTCGGTGTCGAACTGCTTGTTCACTTTCTGCGGGTTGGCGTCGTCCTTGATGGTGTGGGTTCGCGCGTAGGTGTAGCCCCCGCCGACCTGCCAGTTCTCGGTCAGGGCGCCTTGCAACTCGACGTCGATACCCTGGCTGCGAATCTCACCCGAGGCTTCGTAGCACGTGGCCTGTGGGCAGGTTTGCGGGAAGATCTGGACGGCGCGGTTTTCCTGGTCGACGTTGAACAGCGCGAGGCTCGCATTCAGCGCACCGCCGAGGTATTCGCCCTTGATGCCGACTTCATAGTTCTTGCCGACGATCGGCTTGACCGGCGTGCCCGCGGTGTCCTTTTCGCTCTGCGGCGTGAAGATGTCGCTGTAGCTGACATAGACCGAGTGATGGTCGTCCAGCTCGTAGATCACGCCGGCGTAGCGGGTCAGGTTGCGGGTGACATGGTAGTCGCCGTCGCCATCACGGTTGTTGTAGTCATACCAGTCCAGGCGCGCGCCGAGGATCAGCTTCAGCGGGTCGGCCAGGCTCAGGCGGGTGGTCACGTAGACGCCGTCCTGGGTGGTGACTTCGTGGTCGTTGTTGGTGTGCACAAAGTCCGGCTTGCCGGCCGTGAGCGGCCAGTTGGTGTCGTACGGGCTGTAGTTGTGGGTGGTCAGGTCGTAGACCCGCTTGCTGGCCCCCACCACCAGTTCGTGGGTGCGCCCGAAGGCCTGGAAGGGCCCGCTGGCAAAGGCGTCGACGCCGGCCTGGTCCTCATCGAAGGCGGCCTGGTAGACCGTCCGTGCCGGTGTGTTGTTGACCCAGCGCGACTGGTAGGAACCGGAGAACAATGCGTTCTGCTGGGCGTAATTGGCGTTGACCTGCAGGTTCCAGTCATTGGCCAGGCGCTGGCGCAGTTCGGCGAAGACCGTGTTGATTTCCTGGTCCTTGTTTTCCCAGTCGGTGCCGGGGTTGTAGGAGCGCGGCAGGTTCAGGTGGTGGCCGTCCTGGCCGATCATCGAGGAACCCCAGAAGTAGTTGGTCTTGTCCTTCTGGTTGGAGAAACCCAGGGTCAGGGTGGTGTCTTCGCTGAGGTCGGCTTCGGTGACGGCATAGAACAGGCCGTGATCTTCCTCGACCTTGTCGATGAAGCTGTTGGCGTCGCGGTAGGAGGTGACGACCCGGCCACGCAGGGTGCCGCTGTCATTCAGTGGGCTGGAGGCGTCGAGCTCGCCACGGTAGTCGTCCCAACTGCCGGCGGCACCGGTGAGGGTGACTTTCTGCTCATCCAGCGGGCGCTTGCGGATCAGGTTGATGGCGGCCGAAGGGTTGCCTGCGCCGGTCACCAGGCCGGTGGCACCGCGCACGACCTCGACGCGATCGAACATCGCCAGGTTCGGCTGGGCACCCACGTTAACGCCGTTGTAGCCACTCGGGATGCCGTCGTACATCAGGTTGTCGATGTCGAAACCGCGTGAGGTGTAGGACTGCCGGCCAGGGCCGCTGGAGTAATTGAGGAACAACCCCGGCGTGGCGTTGACCACGTCGTTGATGCTGGTCATGGCCTGGTCGTCCATGCGCTGGCGGGTGATGACGGTGACGGCCTGTGGCGTTTCACGCATCGTCAATGGCAGCTTGGTCGCGGTTTTCATCGCGCCGGTGGTGTAGGACTGCGTGCCTTCAGTGGTTTCGCCGAGCTGGCTGTCACCGGAGATTTGCGTGGCACCCAGCTCGAGCGTGGCCGCTGGCGCTTCGGTGTCGGCCGCAAAGACCGCTTGGGAGCTGGCCAGGCAGACCGCCAGGGCCATCAGGTTGAATGAAAAACCGTTACCGCCGTGTTGTTGCACAGACATGAAGCTGACTCTCCCCGAGCGCCCTCCATGGCGAATAATAAAGGTGATGATAATTATTCGCATCAGTGTGCCAGAAGGTTCTGTCGCAAAAAAGCCATTGGGGAGAATTAGTTAACGAATTTTTCACATCTGCAGCGGATGGCATTTGGCTATGCGCTGCAGCAATCACCTCTGTACCGGGGTGTCAATCGCGTCGCGCGATCGCCACTCGGCTGGTTGCCTTGACCTCCCTCAGCGCCAGGCTCGATTGGATCGACGCAATCCCCAATTGCCGGCGCAAAACGCTTTCGACGAACTCGCTGTAGCTGTCGAGATCCGCGGCGAGTACCTGCAACAGGTAATCGGCATCGCCGGTGATCTTGTGGCACGACAGCACTTCGGGCAGGTCTCTGACCACCGCCTCGAAGGCGTCCGGCGCATGGTCGGTATGGATCGCGAAGCGCACATGCACAAACGCCAGGATGTCGAGCCCGAGCATCTTGCGGTCGAGGTTGGCCTGGTAGTCCTTGATCACGCCTTCCTCTTCCAGGCGTTTGCGGCGCCGCCAGCAGGGCGTGAGGCTCAGCGACAGGCGCTCACTCAGTTGCGCGTTGGAAATGCTCGCGTCCTCCTGCAAGAGGGCGAGGATGGCGAGATCAGTGTCGTCGAGAGCGACCTGTTTGGTTTTATTTTTCATGATGGATAGCCGAAGAGGTAAAAATTCCCGATAAACCTAACAGTGGCGCAAGTAAAAGCAAAGAAAGCCCGGCTCTGCCAGAACAAAATAGAGCCTGTCTTTTACTGGCGGATACCGACAAATGCTGACTGTTTTTAGTGATGACCACCGTTTGCACCATGGCACCGAACTCAAGGACGGCGTGCTCAAGCCCTCATTCGAACAACCCAGCCGCGCCGACACCGTGCGTGACCGCGTCCGGCATGTCGGGCTGGGCGATATCATCGTGCCGCGCCATTTTGATCGGGCCTGCTACGTCAACGCGCACAGCGAACGCTATGTGGCGTTCCTTGAACATGCCTGGGCCGAATGGACCGCCATCGGCCGCAGCCACGACGCACTGCCATTGGTATGGCCGGTGCGTGACCTGGCCAATCAACAGGTGCCGGAATTCATTGATGGCAAGCTCGGCTTCTTTGCCATGGACGCCGGCTCGCCGATTACCCGTACCACCTGGAACGCGGTGAAAACCAGCGCTGATATCGCACTCACCGGCCTGGCCCTGATCGATGAAGGCCATCACAGCGCCTTCGCCTTGTGCCGTCCGCCGGGGCACCACGCCGCCCGCGAGTACATGGGTGGTTATTGCTACCTCAACAACGCCGCGATTGCCGCGCAACAGGCCATCACCCAGGGCGGCCAGCGCGTGGCGGTGCTGGATGTGGACTTCCACCACGGCAACGGCACGCAGAACATTTTCTACTCGCGGCCGGACGTGCTGTTCATCTCGCTGCACGGTGACCCGGCCGTCTCCTACCCGTACTTTTCCGGCGCCAGCAGTGAGCGCGGGGCCGGCGCGGGGGAGGGCTTCAACCTGAACTACCCGTTGCCGAAAAACACTACGTGGGCCGACTACCGGGTCGCGTTGCTCGACGCCTGCCGCCAACTGCGCGCCTTCGCCCCCGAGGTGCTGGTGATCTCCCTCGGCGTCGACACGTTCAAGGACGACCCGATCAGCCACTTCCTGCTCGACAGCCAGGACTTCGTCGGCATGGGCGAGATCATCGCCAGCGTGGGCGTGCCGACGCTGTTCGTGATGGAGGGTGGCTACATGGTCGATGAGATCGGCATCAACGCCGTCAACGTGCTGCACGGATTCGAAAGCGCGACCGCCTGATTCCAACAACCCTCGCTGCTCGACTTTTTTTCTGCCAAAACTCAAAAACATAACAAGAGGTTTTGTGATGAAAACAACCACGCCCGGGCTGGACGAAAAGCCTGCGTTGCAACGCACCCTGAGCAACCGCCATATCCAGCTTATGGCGATGGGCGGTGCGATCGGCACCGGCCTCTTCATGGGCTCCGGCAAGATCATCGCGCTGTCCGGTACCTCGATCATCCTGATCTACATGATCATCGGGCTGTTCGTGTATTTCGTAATGCGCGCCATGGGTGAGCTGCTGCTGTCGAACCTCAACTTCAAGAGCTTCGCCGACTTTGCCGGCGCGTACCTGGGCCCGCGTGCGGCGTTCTTCCTGGGCTGGTCGTACTGGCTGAGCTGGAGCGTGGCGGTGGTCGGGGATGCGGTGGTGGTCGGCGGATTTTTCCAGTACTGGTTCCCGGACGTGCCCGCCTGGATGCCCGCCGTGGGCATGCTGCTGACGCTGTTCGCGCTGAACGTGCTGACGGTCAAGCTGTTTGGCGAAGTGGAGTTCTGGTTCGCGATCATCAAGATCATCGCCGTGGTCACGCTGATCAGTGTCAGCGTGGTGATGATTGCCAGTGCGTTTGTCTCGCCTACGGGTGTGACAGCCTCCCTGGGCCACTTGCTGGATCGACAGGCAGCGTTTCCGAATGGGCTGTTCGGCTTTTTCGCCGGCTTCCAGATGGCGATCTTTTCCTTTGCCGGCACCGAGTTGATCGGCACCGCAGCCGCCGAAACCCGTGCGCCGGAGAAGACCCTGCCGAAGGCGATCAACTCGATTCCATTGCGCATCATCCTGTTCTACGTGCTGGCTTTGGCGTGCATCATTGCAGTGACGTCCTGGCAGCAGGTATCGCCGAGCAAAAGCCCGTTTGTGGAACTGTTCCTGGTGGCCGGTTTCCCCGCGGCCGCAGGCATCGTGAATTTCGTGGTGCTGACTTCGGCGGCGTCGTCGGCCAACAGCGGGGTGTTTTCCGCCAGCCGCATGCTCTTCGGCCTGGCCGACCTGGGCGATGCACCGGGCATCTTTCGGCGACTGTCGACGCACAGCGTGCCGTTTATCAGCCTGGCCTTCAGCACCGTGTTGATGCTGCTCGGCCTGGTGCTGCTGTTTGTGGTGCCGGAGGTGATGACGGCCTTCACGATTGTGTCGACGGTGTCGGCGATCCTGGTGATTTTTACCTGGTCGACTATCCTCGCGTCCTATATCGCTTACCGCAAAAAACGCCCGGACCTGCATGCCAAATCCACTTACAAGATGCCCGGAGGTGTACCGATGGCATGGTTTTCCCTGGGGTTCCTGGGGTTCGTGCTTTGCCTGTTGGCGCTGCGCCCGGACACGCGCCTGGCGCTGTGCGTGATGCCCGCGTGGTTTATCTGGCTGGGGATTGCCTATCAACTGTCGCGTTTTCGCCAGCGCAACAAGGCACAGGTGAATGGGGCTGCGGCGCTATGAGCGTGCCGCGTGCGGTGTTGATCAAGTAAGCGCGGCACTGGAAGTGCTTGAGCGACTCGGCGTTGGTCATGTGCTCGGTTTCCGGGTGCAGCGGACCGTTCAGGGGCACCATATCGCAGGTCTTGGCCAGGCTTTCCAAGGTTTCGTGATCGGTCAGCTTGAGCTCTTTTTCCACGGCGTCCGGCAGGCGGTGACGGTGTCCACATGCATGCCTTCCACGTCGTAGGAACGACCACGCACTCGGCGATGTTCCAGCCACCCTTGAGCACCCACTGGGGTTGATGGCAGGTAGTTGAGCTCCAGCGCCATTACGCTCATCACCAGATGCTCGGCGACGCTGTTGCTCAAGGGATTTGCCCAGTCCCACTTCCCCGCAAGCACTGCCAGGCAACGTGCCGGGCCGAAAGTCTATGGCCTTGGGCGTCGGCACGGTCTGGCCGTCGGGGGCGCGTTACAGGTGCGGTAGGTCATCACCCTTCGCGATGTCATAAAGGCGATAGCGAAAGATTGCGCCTCACAGGTGATCCGCATCGATCACCGCCCTGGCAAATGCCTCCGGGGCTTCCTGCGGCAGATTGTGGCCGATCCCACCCTTGACCAGGCGGAACTCATATTTGCCGGTAAAGCGCTTGGCGTAGTCTTCGGGCGCCGGGTGCGGGGCGCCGTTGGCGTCGCCTTCGAGGGTGATGGTCGGCACGCCAATGGCGGGGGCCTGGGCGAGTTGCTGCTCCAGCCCGGCGTATTGGGTTTCGCCCTGCACCAGGCCCAGGCGCCAGCGGTAGTTGAACACGGTGATGGCGACGTGATCGGGGTTGTCCAGGCCTTTGGCGCTGCGTGCGAACGTGGCGTCGTCAAACGCCCATTTCGGCGAGGCCAGTTGCCAGATCAGCTTGGCGAAATCGTGCGTGTTTTTCTGGTAGCCGGCGGCGCCGCGCTCGGTGGCGAAGTAGAACTGGTACCACCACTGCAGCTCGGCCTTGGGCGGCAGTGGGGTCTGGCCGGCGGCCTGGTTGCCGATCAGGTAGCCGCTCACCGAGACCAGCGCCTTGACCCGCTCTGGCCACAAGGCCGAGACGATATCCGCCGAGCGCGCGCCCCAGTCATAGCCACCGAGCACGGCTTGCTGGATGTGCAGGGCGTCCATGAAGTCGATCACATCGCGGGCCAAGGCCGCCGGTTCGCCGTTGCGCAGGGTCGTGTCCGAGAGGAAGCGTGTGCCGCCATAACCTCGCGCATAAGGGATCAACACCCGATAGCCCTTGGCGGCGAGCAGCGGGGCAACCTGTGCGTAGCTGTCGATATCGTAGGGCCAGCCGTGCAGCAGGATCACCGCCGGGCCAGTGGCCGGGCCGACTTCAGCGTAGGCCACCTCAAGTTGCCCGGCCTTGATGTGCTTGAGCGCACCCAAGCCTGCCTGAGGGCTCGCAACCGGCGCGCGCGCGGGCGGCTCGGGCATTTCAGCCTGCGCCAGGCCACTGGCACCGAAGGACAACAGGGCCAGGGCCAGGAACAGCGGGTGACGTGTGGGGCGACGGTTCAAGTGAGCGTGCATGGCGAGCCTCCTACGGCTTGATGTGTGCCTGATGCTCAGTTGAACGCTGCGCTGTATCTGGGTTGTTTCAGGAAACCCGTCGAATCAAACGCTGTGTATCGCCGCCGGTTCCGTACACAGTGCGATACATTGCTAGAAGGCCACCTTCACGCCCAACGTGCCTTGGCGCCCGTTGAACAGGTTGCTGTCGAGGTTGCGGTCATAGCCGACTTCGCCATACAGGTTCACGCCGTTGGCCACCTCCAGCGTGGCGCCGGCACTCAGGTCGAGGGTGGTGGACTTCTGCTCGGTGTCGATATCCGTGACGTCATTGAAGGTGACGGTGTCAGTCCCGGCGCGTGAGTGCCAGACATTTGCGCGCACATAGGGCTGCAGTGGCAGGCCGCTGACCGTGTACTGGCCGCGCAGCCGCACGCCCAGGCGCATGGTAATGCGGGTGTCAGCATCGTACGAAACATCGGCGATGCCGTCGTTTTGCTTGTCCAGCCAGGTCTTGCCGACGATCACCTGGGCCTGGGGCTCGACCACCCAGTTGTTGACCAGCGCGAACGGCCAGCCCACTTCGGCGGATGCGCTTACGTTGTGGCCCTGGGTGTCCATTTTCACCCCGCGATCCGACGCGTTGTTGCCGTCGAAGCGGGTGCCCATCAGGACCAGGTCGAGGTAAGCCTGGTTGGCGCCGATCAGCGTCCAATAGACCCCCAGGCTGTCACCGCGCAAGGTGGTCTTGCCCGCGTCGCGGTCTTCCCAGCCGCCATTGAAGCCTTTGACGTTGCCCCTGAGGGTGCTGTGGCCGACAAAAAAACCGGCGCGCTGGGTCTGGCCGCTGTCGCCGCTGCTGGCGTAGACGTCGCTGCCGACCTGGAAGGCCGTGACCGAACTGTCCAGCGTTGGGCTGACGGTCCCGGCGGAATGCTGGCGACTGCTGCTGCCGTACACCCGTCCCCAACCCGCCGGGAACGTACCGACCGGTTGTGGCTGGTCCTGGTCCCCCATGCGCTGGTGATAGGTGCCCAGCATGCCCCGCACGATCTGGTCGGCCGCCGGAAACAGCGCAGCATAGATCGGCACTTCCTGGCGGTAGATCGGGATCGGCGTCAGCCCGGGGTTGGATGGCAGTGGCGGCTCACCGGGGCCCGGCACGGGCACGAGCACGGGATCGGCCGGCGTCACGGGGACGGTGGAGCGCAAGTAGTAGTTTTCTGCCGTGCCGGCCGATACGCCGCCCTTGAACAGGCGATAGTCGAACGCCCCGGCGGACAACGGCCCTGCGAGGCTGAACGCGGTGCCGCTGCCGCTGGCGCCGTTGATGGCCTGGACGACCTGGATGCCGTCCTGCAGCGTAGCGCCGCCGGCCCCACCCAGGTTGCTGACGCTGATCGCGGTAGTGCCGCCGAGGGTGCCCTGGCTGACCACCAGTTTATCGCTGGGGGAACCGTCAGCGCCGAGCACGCTTTGCAGCGCGAGCCCGCCGCCGTTGCCGTTGTAGTTGCCATTCACGGTCAGCGTGTCGCTGGCGATGGCGCTGCCGCTGGTCATGTCGATCAGGCCACGGTTGTTCACGGTCACCAGCTGGCCAGCGGTGAACGCACTGATAACCCCGGTATTGACCAGCAGCGTGCTGCTGCCGTTGACCGACATCGTGCCGGTGCCGGTGTCGGCATCGCCCAGCACGAAAGTGCCGCCCAGTGTGAAGCGGGCATTGTTGTCCAGTATCACCTGTTCCCAGTTGGCATAGCGCCCGGGCGTGCTGGCCTGGGTATTGTCGAACGTCAGCGTGTCGGTGCCCGTGCCACCATCGATCAACGCGGTGGATGACAGTTGGGTTTCAGTCAGGTTTTGCAGGAGGGCGGTGTCGTTATCGTTGCCCATCAGGATGGGTCCGCGGATTTGCCCGCCGCCGATCCAACTGAACAGGTCATTGCCGGCACTGGCCAGGATCTGCCCGTTGATGGTGCCGCCGGTCACCGTGATGATATCCGCGCCGCCACTGGTGCTGATGTTGCCGCCGATCAAGCTGGTGCCCGAGACCAGGATGGTGTCTTGGCCAAAGGCGGTCACCAGGTTGCCGATGATCGTGCCGCCGCGCATATCGAAAATGTTGTTATCGAGCTTCATGTCCACCCGGCCGATGGTGCCGCCGCTCATCAGTGCCTGGTCGCCGTCCTCGAACGCGCCGGTGATCGTGCCACCGCTCATGAAGAACTGATCGCGCCCGTCGCCCTGGGCCAATGAGGCAATGGTGCCGCCGCTCATGGAGAAACTGTCGATGCCTTCACCCTGGATGATCGCGCCGGCCAGGCCGCCGGTGACCTGCGCCACATCATTGCCCGAGCCTTGGGTCACCGAGCCGGTGATGCTGCCCAGGTTGAGGCGGAAGATATTGCTGCCGTCGCCTTGGTTCAAGTTGCCGTCGATCCCGGCGCTCGGGCCTTCCACATCCACCAGGTCATTGCCGGCGCCATAGGTCACCGCCCCGGTGATACGGCCGGTGGCAGTGAGATTCAGGGTGTTGTTGCCGCCAGTGTCGGTGAAGCCCGGCGCGGTGCCGCTGTCACAGGCGGAGGTGTCGTCGCCGGCGGTGTTATTGATGACGCAGGCTCCGTAAGAGCTCAGTGGCGTCGCTGCCAGGGCGACCAGGTACAGCCAGGCAAAGGTCCGTGTGCGCATGATCCGTCCTCGATTGAGGGGATAATTGCCCCGGCACCTGCAACGGCAGGCGCGGGCCAGACCATGACAACGAAATGCACGATACAGATCAGGAAATACCGGTCACCTGTTCGAAAACACCGGCCAATGCAACAGGTTGGCATGGCTTTCTCGACTGCGCTTCAAGCGGCACAGTCCTGTTGCAGCATAGCCGTGTATGGACAGGGCGCCACTGTTAGAAATAACAGGTGTAGACGAGTCAGACGGATGGCGGCAGCACGATCTCGTAGGGTTCGCGCATTCGCTCCAACAACACCTGGGCGAGGATCGGCGCCAGGCCGATCTGTGGGTCGCCGGCCAATTGGCTGGCATACGCGTGGGCGGCGTGGAGTTTGCGCGCCACGCTCCACGTATCCAGGCGTACCTTGCGCGCGCGCTGCCAGGGGATCACCGCTCCTTCGCGGGCGGGCCAGTGCCAGGCCCAGATCGGCACTTCATACAGGTGCGCGCCTACCAGGCTGCAAGCCTTGGCGCTGGCACGGCCGACGGCGTCATGGTCGTCATTGCCGTCGTTGCGCCAGGTAGAAAACACCACGTCACCGGGGTGCAGGTAGCGGGCGATGAACTGGCTCAATTGCGGTTCGCGGGCGGCGAGGGCGTTATCGCAAAAGCCACCGCGAATCCACTTGAGGCTGTGCAGCGGCATGCCCAGGCGGCGCAGTGCTTCGGCGCTTTCCTGGGGCCTGACCACGCTCAGGCGGCTGGCCGGCCACACATTCGAGCCGGGGTGGCTTGCGCTGCCGTCGGTGATGGAGATCAGTTGCAGCGGGTGTTCCAGGGTGCTGAGCAGTTGCAGCAAGCCGCCACAGGCCAGCACTTCATCGCCGGGATGGGGGGCGATGATAACCACGCGTGCGCCAGGAGGCACCAGTGAATGAGGGGCGATCGGCGGGATTTGCGCCAGCTGCGGTGCGCTGTTCCAGATTTGGGCGGGGCCACGGCGGCCGTCGCCTAATGAGGCAAGCTTCATGGGTGACAGATCCTTGTCAATTGATGCTGGGTCGTGCTCCGTTGACGGGACGACGCTCTTTTTACCCACCACAGGCTCCGTCGTGGTGGTTGCATGGCAATCCAATCCTGGATTGCCAGCAAGGCGTCCTCAGCATAGCCAAGGTTTGGTCGCTTTTACATTCAGCAATGGCGTTTTTTTCAAGAGGCCAGCATCAGGCTCTTCAAATAATCGCCAAAGCCGCCCTGGGCCCGCGCTTCCAGGCGTGCACTGGTGATCACCTGCGGCGAGTGGCTCCAGGCGATCGAGGCGCCGCAGCGCTCCAGGTTGCGCACCAGTTGCACATCTTCATGACACGCCAGCGGTTCGAAACCGCCGGCCCGCACATAGGCCCCAGCGCTGATGCCCAGGTTGGCGCCGTGGATATGCCGGTGGCCGTCGCGGGCCTGGTAGGCCAGGTTGTAGCGGATCTGCGCGGCAGGGTCGAACCCTTCGCTCCAGGCGTCCACCGTGACCGTGCCGCACACGGCGTCGGCACCCAGGGCCAACTGTGCGACCAGCCAATCCGGGGCCACGCGGCTGTCGGCGTCGGTGCACGAGATCCAGCGCGCACCCTGGTTGAGCAGATGCCGCGCGCCCACCCCACGTACGTGGCCGACGTTGCGTGCCTGCACTTCCAGACGCTGCACCTGGAAGGCTTCGGCAATCGCGGCGCTGCTATCGGTGCAACTGTCGAGCACCACCAGCACTTGCACCGCTTCGCCTGCCAGGCCTGGATGGCTGGCCGCGATCAGCGCCGCGTCCAGGCACTCGCCGAGCAATGCTTCTTCATTGTGTACCGGGATCAGGATACCGATCATCGCAGGCCCTCCAGCGTGGCGACTGAGGTCGCGTCGCGGCTCCACAGGTCGAGGAGAAAGTCGTGTTCGTGATGCCGGGCAACCAGCGGCATCGCCAGCCGTTCGTGCAGCAATGCATGCACCTGCTCGGCGGTCTGCGGGCAGCCGTCGATGGGCGGGCGCCAATGGCAGGCGAGCACTTGCCCGTTGGGGGCGAGGCTGGTGAGGGCGCGGTCGATCAGGGCGCCGAGGTCATCGGCGTCGAGGTAGTAGCACAGCTCGCTGAGCACGATGAGT
Source organism: Pseudomonas sp. PS01298 (assembly GCF_029959745.1). Lineage (NCBI taxonomy): Bacteria > Pseudomonadati > Pseudomonadota > Gammaproteobacteria > Pseudomonadales > Pseudomonadaceae > Pseudomonas > Pseudomonas sp. PS01298. Next base: position 21,002 of record NZ_JASCPP010000078.1, read on the forward strand.
TCGAACTGGCCCTGCGGCCATTGCTCGGGCAGGCGGCTCTGTTGCACCTGGGCATGGGCAAAACCCAGCAGGCGACCACGGGCCAGGGCCACGGCGGCCGAAGCGGTGTCGCAACACAACAGGCGATCGCAGCGCGGTGCCAGTTCGGCGCTGAGTTCACCGTTGGCGCAACCGGGCTCGAAGATCGAGGCATACCGTGGGCGCGTCAGCATCGCCAGGGTCAGCGCGCGCTTGCGGCGCTCATACCAGCGTTGGCGAAAAGCCCAGGGGTCATCGTTATCAGCGAACAGTTGATCGAAATACGGCGTGGCCACGCTCATACAAACACCACTTCAAAAGGTTGCAACAGCCGCTCGACCACGTACGGCGCCAGTACCGGCGGCAAGCCGATCTGCGGATCGCCTTCCAACTGGCTGGCGAATGCATGGATGGCGTGGCGCTTGCGGGCCACGGCTTCGCAGGTCAGCGGAATCTTGTGGGCGCGGTGCCACGGCACTTGGCTGTCTTCGGGAGACGCCCAGTGCCAGGTCCAGACTGGCAGCTCATACAGCGTGGCGCCTACGGCCTGCGCCGCCTGCGCGCTCGCGCGGCCAACGGCTTCATGGTCGCAATGGCCGTCTTCGCGCCAGGTGGTGAACACCACGTCGGTCGGCTTGAGGTAGCGTTGGATAAACGCAGTCAACTCGTCTTCGCGTGCTGCCACCTGGCTGTCGCTGAAGCCGGCGCGCAGCCATTTCAGACTGTGCAGCGGTAACCCCAGGCGGTGCAGGGCCTGCGCCGATTCCTGCGGGCGCACCACGCTCAAGCGTTCTACCGGCCAGCGCCGGGATCCAGGGTGACTGGCGCTGCCATCGGTAACGGAAATCAGCTGCATGGGCCGGCCCAGCGCCGCCAGGCCTTGCAGCAGGCCGCCACAGCCGAGCACTTCATCATCCGGGTGCGGAGCAATGATCACGGCGCGATGCCCTTCGGGCACCAGCTCTTCGACACTGATGTGCGGCAGCTCCGCCATCAGGCTCGAGGCCTGCCAATGTTGCAGCGGCGTGCCCTGGCCGACGATCGGGTTGGGTCTCATAACTGCCACCTCCCTGTGGGTTCGCCGGCAACCAATTCGCCCAGGCCCGCCAAGTCGCGCTCGGCATGGCTCTGGCGCACATACACCGGCAGGTCCGTCATCAATTGGGCAAAGTGCGGGTCCTTGCAGTAAGGCCCCGCGCCCACGGCGCGGCCGACATGGCGCATGACCTGCTCGACAGCCTCCTCGATACACGCGCGGGTCTGCTGGGCCAGTTGCTGGGCGTCAGCCTTGGGGTCGCGGTCGATCTGTTCGGCGCTGGCGCGCAGTACGCAGGCGGCCCCGTTCAAGGCACTGTCGACGGCGCCGAGGTGGGCGAGGGCATGCGGTTCCGGACGTTTGCTGCAGTGTTCGCGCAGGGCCTCGGCCAGGCGTTGCGCGGCGCCGTACCAGCACGCGGCGATGCCCACGCCGCCCTGCCAGAAACCCGGACGGGCGAGGTAATCGCCGGGACCACCCACGGCGATCCCGAGGGCCCCGTCAAACAGCACCTCGACACTGCCGGTGGCCGCCATGCCCACGGCATTCCAGCCTTCGTTGGTGACGGTGATGCCCGGTTGATCCATCTGCACCGCCACCAACTGCTGACGGCCCTGTTCATCCCAGGCCGTCAACAAGCCATGGCTGACCACTGCCGCGCCTGAGCACCAGGCTTTGCGCCCGTCCAGGCGCAAGCGATGCCCGTCCTGGCGCACCTGGACCCTGGCGGTCGGCGGTTCGGCCGCCCACATGCCCCATGTGCTGCCCAAGGGCGGCAGTGGGCTGTCGAGTTCGGCAATGATCGCCAATGCATCGGTATGACCTTCGAACAACTTGCACAAGCGCAGGTCGTGGCCTGCCACCTGCGCCAGGCGACTGAATCGCGCCAGGGTCTCGCCGCTGCCAGGCAGCGGCAGTTGGTCGAGGCCTTCTTCCTGAAGTGCCTTCAGCGCCTTGCCCAGGTCTTGCGTGTCCGCGTAGCCCTGGAAGCTCTGAAGGAATCCATGCAGTGCCATGTCACACCTCTTCGTCACGCTGCAGTTCGAACAGTAGCAGCGAGCGGCCGGTCACCGCGTACTCGTGATCAAAATCAAACCGCTCCTGGCCGCGTACCGCCGGCTGGTTGGTGTCGAGCATGCAGGTCCAGAACTCACCTTCAGGCACCGACGGCAGGCGGAAATTGACCATGTCGTGATGCGCGTTCACCACCAGCAACAAGGTGGCGTCGGCACCGGCACGTCGAATCCCGGTTTCCTGCGCGCGACCATCCATCAGCATGCCGAGGCAGCGGCCATGGCTATCTTCCCACTGTTCGGTGGTCATCTCGTTGCCATCCGGCGACAGCCAGGTCACATCCTTGACGCCGATGTCTTCGTTATAGTCGCCCACCAGGAAGCGGCCACGACGCAGGATCGGATAGGCCAGGCGCAGCTTGATCAGGCGTTTGACAAACTTGAGCAGCGCCTTGCCGTCATCGTCCAGCTCCCAGTTGACCCAGCCGATCTCGCTGTCCTGGCAGTAGGCGTTGTTGTTGCCGTGCTGGGTGCGGGCGAACTCATCACCGGCGACGATCATCGGCGTGCCCTGGGCCAGCAGCAACGTGGCGAAGAAGTTGCGCATCTGGCGCAGGCGCAGCGCGTTGATTTCCGGGTCTTCGGTCGGGCCTTCGACGCCGTGGTTCCACGACAGGTTGTTGTTGCTGCCGTCCTGGTTGTTCTCGTCGTTGGCTTCGTTGTGCTTGTCGTTGTACGACACCAGGTCATGCAGGGTGAAACCGTCATGCGCGGTGATGAAGTTCACCGAGCTGTAGGGGCGGCGACCCCGGTGGTTGAACATCTCGCCTGAAGCGGTCATGCGCCCGGCGAAGTCCGCCAACTGGCCGTCATCGCCTTTCCAGAAGGCACGTACGGTGTCGCGGAAACGGTCGTTCCATTCGACCCAGCCCGGCGGGAAGTTGCCCACCTGATAACCGCCGGGGCCGCAGTCCCAGGGTTCGGCGATCATTTTCAACTGGCGCAGTACCGGGTCCTGGCGGCACGCCACGAGGAAGCTGTGGCGCTCGTCAAACCCGTCGCGGTAGCGGCCGAGGATGGTCGCCAGGTCGAAACGGAAACCGTCGACGTGCATCTCGGTGGCCCAGTAGCGCAGGGAGTCGGTGACCATCTGCAGCACGCACGGGTGGCTCAGGTCGAGGGTGTTGCCGGTGCCGGAGTCGTTGATATAGAAGCGCTTGTCATCGGGCATCAGCCGGTAGTAAGAGGCGTTGTCGATGCCACGCATGGACAGGGTAGGGCCGCGCTCGTTGCCTTCGGCGGTGTGGTTGTAGACCACGTCGAGGATCACTTCCAGCTTCTGCTCGTGCAGGTGCGCGACCATCTCCTTGAACTCGGCGATCTTGCCGCTGGCCAGGTAGCGCGGGTCGGGGGCGAAAAACGCGATGCTGTTGTAGCCCCAATAGTTGGTCATGCCTTTTTCCAGCAGGTGCTGGTCGTTGACAAAAGCGTGTACCGGCAGCAGTTCGACCGATGAGATGCCCAACTGGCGGATGTGCTTGAGCACGTCATCTTCCATCAGGCCGGCGCAGGTGCCGCGCACCGATTCGCCGACCGAAGGGTGGCGCATGCTGATGCCGCGCAAATGGGTTTCGTAGATGATCGTGCGGTCCCACGGCACCCGTACTGGCTGGTCGTTGCCCCAGGTGTGCGCCGGGTCGATGACCTTGCACTTGGGCACGAAAGGCGCGCTGTCGCGTTCGTCGAAGCTGAGGTCGTCGTCCGGGTGGCCGATGGTGTAGCCGAACAGTGCCTCGGACCATTTGAGTTCGCCCACCAGCTGTTTGGCATAGGGGTCGATCAGCAATTTGTGGTGGTTGAAGCGATGACCGTTGGCCGGGTCATAAGCACCGTACACGCGGTAGCCGTAAATCAGCCCTGGGTGGGCGTCGGGCAAGTAACCGTGGAAGATTTCGTCGGTGTATTCGGGCAGTTCGATGCGTTCCAGCTCAACTTCGCCGGCGTCGTCGAACAGGCACAGCTCCACTTTGGTGGCGTTGGCCGAGAACAGCGCAAAGTTGACGCCCAGTCCATCCCAGGTGGCGCCGAGGGGGAAGGGCAAACCTTCACGAATCCGCGACGGCTCGTTGCCCGGCGTCGAAGGGGTTTTATGGGGTTTGCTCATGGTGTTGCTCCTGCAAGGGTCTTTTTTCGGGCCGAACGCGGCCGTGCTGACGAATATTCAGCTGACAATCGGGGTGGAAAAATCACCGCTTGCCGGCAGGGCCGGCAAGCGGTGCGGGGTCAAGGCTTGGGCTTTTTCGGCGCCGCTGGCTTCTTCGCCGCCGGGGCTGCCGGCTTGCTCGCGGCCGGTGGCGCAGGCTTGGCCTTGGCCGGCGGTTTGGGCGCGGTCTTGGGTTTGGCCGAGGCCTTGGGCTTGCTCGGCGTCAGGGCTTCGGCTTCGGCAAGCTTGCGCGCCATCTCCCAATGACGTGCGTCCTCCCCATGGGGTTTGCCTTCAGATTCCCAGATCTGATGCGCCAGCTCGCGTATGCGTTTGTCTTCAGTACTCATCACAATGCTCCTCACAGAAAATTTTCAGCTTTCTTGATCATCAGGATTGATAAAGACATTGACCGGGAAATCCCCCAGGGCAGCGCTGATCAACAGCTCCTTGTCTGGTGTGACTGCGCCTGTATGAAAAAGTCCCTTCCAGTTTTGAGTTGGCGCGGCGAACGGTAATTTCACCCGTGTATCGCCCCAAACCTGCGCATTGATCTGGGGATGCACACCGTTTTCAAGCAGGTCAAACGGCCAGCGCGGCACCACCACCAACAGATGGCGGCCCTGGTGTTCGCGGTGGAACGCGACCACCCGCCCGGCGTGTTGGCCGAGCACTTCCAGCGGTGTATAGCTGCCTGCGCGGAACAGTCCGGGATCGGCCTTGCGCAAGGCCAGCGCCTGGGCAATCACGGCCTGCTTGATGCGCCCGTCTCGCCAGTTGAACAGCAGTTCGCCGGGGTCCGGTGGGGTGTCCAGCGCGCGTTGCCGTGCGTTGAAATCCACCGGGCGACGGTTGTCCGGGTCCACCAGGCTGAAGTCCCAGAACTCGTCGCCCTGGTACAAATCCGGCACACCCGGCACGGTGATGCGAAGCAAGGATTGCGCCAGGCCATTCACCGCGCCGGCGGGGGCGATCACCTGGGCTGCGTTGCCGATTGCCGTGCGCAACGGACGGCCTTCCTCGCTCAGCAGCAGGCGTGACAGGAAAGCTTCGACGCCCTGTTCATAGGCTTCGTTGGGCGCGCTCCAGGCGCTCTGCAGCTTGGCCTCGCGCAGGGCTTTTTGTTGCCATTGCCACAGGCGCTGATGGTAATCCTCGAAGTCATCGGCCTGGTCCAGCGGCCAACTGCCGAGCAGCACTTGGTAAAGAATCAACTCGTCGCCGGCGGACGGCGCACTGGCGTCAGTGCGCAGCGGCGCGGCGAGCCTGCGCCACTGCTCGACCTGCTCGACGTACCACGCTGCGCACTCGCTGAGTACCGCCAGGCGCGCACGGGTGTCTTCGCCGCGCTTGTGGTCGTGGGTCGCCGTGGCCAACAGGTTATCGGGGAAGGTCTGCAGGCGTTGCTGGTTGACCGCATGGAACTCGGCCAGCGGCGCGCTGAACTGCTCGGTGCTGAAACCCACGTCATTGCGCGACAGCAGCACGCCCGAGCGATAGAACGCAGTGTCTTCCACGGCCTTGGCGGCCGCCGGCGACGTCAGTTGCTGGAAGCGCACGCAGGCATGCTTGAGCATCTTGCGCTCGCGGCCCACCGGGCGATGGCGCCAAGGCTGGCCGCCGAGCCATTTTTCCAGGTGTTCGAGCACCGGCCAGTCGCCTTCGCCGAGGGTGCTGCGGGCACCGTCCATGGCGTGCTGGAAGACTTTGTCGTCAGCCGCGCTGCGGCCCAGCGCGCTGATGTAGGTGCGGTACACCGGGAAGTGCACGATCAGCTCCTGCAAGGCACGGCGAATTGCACCGAGGGTCAGGTCGCGGGTCATCACATCGTCGCGCGCGACTTGCAGCAAGGCCCGCGCCACGCTTTCGAAATCGCCGCCGAGGGAGCCATTGAGGATCTGCTGACGTGCCAGCCGCGCCTCTTCGATAAACGCCGAGGGCCGTTCGCTGTGCTGCGTCCACAACGCGGCCAGCGGCGCAAAGCCCTCCGGGTGGTGTTGCAGCAGCGACAGCTGGTTCATGAATTCGTAGCCGGTGGTGCCGTCCACGCGCCAGTCTTCACGCAGGGTTTCGCCTTCGCCGAGAATCTTTTCGACAAAGATCGGCAGGTGCCGCTCCGGCGACAGCGAATCCACGCGCCGGCGCAGCTTGCGGCAATAGCCGCGAGGATCGGCGAGGCCGTCGATGTGGTCGATGCGCAAACCGTCCACCAGGCCTTCACTGATCAGCTCGAAGATCTTGCCGTGGGTGGCTTCGAACACGGCGCTGCGCTCGACGCGCAGGCCGCCGAGTTCGTTGACGTCGAAGAAGCGCCGCCAGTTGATGTCGTCCGCCGCGGTGCGCCAGCTGGCCAGGCGATAGGTCTGTTGCTCGAGCAACTGGTGCAGGCGCTTGAAGCCTTCAGGCTGGCGCCCGTCGAACTCGGCCAGCCGACTTTCGATGGCGGGCATCACCTCGGTAGCGCGCTCGGCCAGCGCCTGCTTGAGCCAGGCGGCTTCGGCGTAGGCGTCGTCCTGATAGGCGAGGGCGCTGAAGCGGTCGGCCAGCGGCTTGAGCAATGGGTCGTTGCCGAGGATCAACGCGTAGTCGCGTGGGCAGATCGGAAAGCGGTGTTGGTAATGCTCGACGTAGAACGCGCCATGGGCTGCATCGAAATGCAGGGTCAGGGTGCCGGTCTGCAAGGCTTCGCCGTAGTCGCTGCCGAGGAACGGCATCAACAATTGGCCCTTGAGCAGCGGGTCGGGGGAGTGCCATTGGATGTCGAAGAACTCGCTGTAGGGGCTCAGGCGCCCCCATTCCAGCAGGTCCAGCCACCAGGGGTTGTCGGCGCCGCCCACGGCCATGTGGTTGGAGACGATATCGAGGATCAGCCCCATACCGTGCTCACGCAAGGCCGCGACCAGACGGCGCAGCGCCGCTTCACCGCCAAGCTCGGGGTTGACGCTGGTCGGGTCGACCACGTCATAGCCATGCATGGAACCGGCACGCGCGCTGAGCAGCGGCGAGGCATACAGGTGGCTGATGCCCAGTTGGGCGAAATACGGCACCAGCGGCACCGCGTCATCGAGGGTGAAACCTTTATGGAATTGCAGGCGCTGGGTAGCGCGCAGGGGCAGTGCTTTCATCGGTCACGCTCATAGGCTTGGTTGCGCGCGACGGCCAGCAGTTCGAGGCGGCGGGCGGCGCCTGCATTGTCGAGCAGGCTGGAAGCCTCGCCCGCCAGGCGGCGGCGCCAATTGGGATGGGTATCGGTGGTGCCGGGCAGGTTGGCTTGTTCTTCAATGCCCAGCGCGTCCTCGAGCGGCAGCAGCACCAGCGGCGCACGGGTGTGGCCAAGGTAGCGCACGCTGGCGTCGATCATGTGGTCGGTTTCATTGCGAATTTCTTCGACGAAATTCTGCGGGTCCTGGCTCAAGGCCTGGCGCAGTGCCTGGCGTTCGCGCAGGCGGTGTTCGCTCCATTGCTCCACGGTGGGCGCATCGATGAGGCCAAGCTGGATATTCCAGTCGATATCGCGGCTGTGCCACCAGCCGTTGAGGGTCGGCAGGTCATGGGTGCTGGTGGTGGCCAGGGCGTTGTCCGGCCAGTCGAGGATCGGGTTGAACTGGCCATCGTGGCCTTGTTCGAACAACAGCACGCGCATGCCCAGGATCGAGCGGCCGCTGAGTTTTTCGCGCAGGCCGTCGGGCACGGTGCCGAGGTCTTCGCCGAGGACGATAGCCTTGTGGCGGTGGGACTCCAGGGCCAGCAGCCGCAACAGGTCATCCACCGGGTAATACAGGTAGGCGCCTTCACGCGGCGAGGCATCCATGGGAATCACCCACAGGCGCTGCAGGCCCATCACATGGTCGATGCGCAAGCCACCGGCGTGGGCGAAGTTGGCGCGCAGCATTTCGATGAATGCACGAAAACCGTTGCGCTTGAGCCCTTCGGGGGAGAACGCGGAAATCCCCCAGCCTTGCCCGGAGCGGTTGAGAATATCCGGCGGCGCGCCCACGGTCAGGTCGGCCAGCAGTTCATCCTGGCGGCTCCAGGCCTGGCTGCCGCCGCCATCAGCGCCGACCGCCAGGTCGGCAATCAGGCCGATGCCCATGCCACTGCCTCGGGCGGCTTGCTGGGCACGCTCCAGGCAGCGCGCGATCAGCCATTGGGCGAAGGCGTAGTAGCCGATTTCCTCGCGGTTGGCTTCAGCGAACTGTACCAGTGCCGGGCTTTGCGGATTGCGCCATTCCTGCGGCCAGTGACGCCAGTCGAGATCCTCGCCGGCGGCGGCACGCTGTGCCTGCACGGCCTCAAAGCGGCAGTGGTTCTCCAGTGCTTCGCCACCGGCCTGGCGGAAGCTGAGGAAGTCGGCCTGTTGCGGGTGCTGGCCGTGGCGGAAATCTTCATACAGCGCGCGCAGCAGGCGTTGCTTGGCGTTGGCGGCGGCGGGCCAGTCGATCAGCGTGTGTTGCTCCAGCGTGTGCAATTCATCTTCCAGGCCAAGGGCCTCGATGGTGCTGCGCACTTCGCGTTCGCCGAGGATGCAGGCCGGAGAGGCATACAAGCTGTTGAGGAACAGGCGACTGGAGGGCGAGTACGGGCTGTAGCGGCCGGTGTCGGCACTGAACATCGCGTGCATCGGGCTGATCGCCAGAGCGTCCGCGCCACGTTCTGCAGCGGAGCGCGCCAGGTGCTCCAGGGCCAGGGTGTCGCCGAAACCACCATCCCCCAGGCGGCGCAGTGCGTACAGCTGGGCACTCAGGCCCCAGGCGCGCGCGGGCTGGGTGTCCACCGCTTCGGCCACGCTGTAGCAGTGCGTGGGCGCGACGGCCAGGGTAAAGCTCTGGTCGTTGATATGCACCTGGTGATACCCCAGGGCAATCACGCCAGGCAGAACCGCGTCGCCGTCGAGGCGCAGCTCCAGGCTTTCGCCGCCTTCGAGGTTGACCCGGCACAGGGTATCGGGCTCGAAGTAACGTGCCAGGTCGAGGCCTTCGCCGGTGTCGATGGTCATCAAGGGGGGCAGGTGTTTGTCGTGTTGCACCTGCTCCAGTTCAAGCAGGCTGGCGTCGATCTCGGCATCGGTGTCGGCCGGGTGGCCCAGGCCTTTGAGAACGGCGCGCAGGGCGTCGGGTTTCACTCGTTGCGGACGGCCGTTTGCGTCGATCCAATCGACGGCCAGGCCCGCGCGGCTGGCGAGGATTTCCAGGTTCGCTTCGCTCAAGGGTGCTCTCCAACAGGGGATAGGGTCACGCGTGCGCTGTACGGCGGCAGTTGTGCGCCGTGCTCGGCAGGCGTTTGAAACAGAGCGTGGGCGGCCGCCGGGTGGTCCACGGCGGTGGTGCTCAGGTTCAGGTCGATCTGCAACAGGCTGCTGTTGCCCAGGCGCCAGCGCGCACTGACGGCGCCGTCGGCCAATACCTGCGCACCCAAGGCCACGGTGCCGGGCAGGTGCGGCACGATATGCGTGTGGCGCAGGTTCAACAGGTGCCGGTAGAGCTCGGCGTGGGGGTGATCGGCCAGCGCCGGGGAGGATTGCTTGAAAGTGGCCAGGGCGTTCGGGTCCGGGATGCGGTCACGACGCTCCGGGTCCTGGAAGGCGGCAAAGTCGGCAAATTCGCCGCGCCGGCCCTCACGCACCGCTTCGGCCAGTTCGCCGTGGTGATCGGTGAAAAACAGGAACGGCTCGCTGGCATTCACTTCATCGCCCATGAACATCAGCGGGATCATCGGTGACAGCAGCAGCAGGGCGGTCGCCGCCTTGAGCGCCTGGGGCGGGCACAACTGGTGCAGGCGCTCGCCCATCGCGCGGTTGCCGATCTGGTCGTGGTTCTGCAAAAAGGCTACAAAGGCGGTGGGCGGCAGATCGCCGCTGGGTTCGCCGCGCTCATGGCCGTGGCGGGTGGTGTGGCCCTGGTAGACAAAACCCTCGCCCAGGCAACGCGCCAGTTGGGCGGTAGGTTCCTTGGCAAAGTCGCTGTAGTACGCGTCGGTTTCGCCGGTCAGCAGTACGTGCAACACGTTATGAAAGTCATCATTCCATTGCGCGTCGAAATCCTGCTTGAGCAGGCTGGCCTGGTTGAGTTCGTTCTCCAGCACCAGCCACACATGCCGACCGGTGTCGACCTGCTGGCGCACCCGCTGCGCGAGCTCCTGCAGGAAGCCTGGGTTGTCGATGGCGTGCACGGCGTCCAGGCGCAGACCGTCGAAGCGGTATTCCAGCAACCACATCAGCGCGTTGTCGAGGAAGAAATTGCGCACTTCACGGCGGTCGAAATCGATACCGGCGCCCCACGGCGTGTGCACGTCTTCCTGAAAGAAGCCGGCCGCGTACTGGCCCAGGTAATTGCCATCGGGACCGAAGTGGTTGTAGACGACATCCAGGATCACCGCGAGGCCATGCTCGTGGGCGCAATCGACCAAGTGCTTGAGCTGTTCGGGAGTGCCGTAGGAGGACTGGGGCGCATACGGCAGCACGCCGTCATAACCCCAGTTGCGTTCGCCGGGAAATTGCGCCAATGGCATCAACTCAATGGCGGTGACGCCCAGCTCGGCCAGGCGTGGCAGGTGTTTTTCGACCTCGGCGTAGCCCCCCATCGCACCCACGTGCAGCTCGTAGATCACCGCTTCGTGCCAGGGGCGGCCTTGCCAGTGGCTGTGACGCCACGGGTAGGCGAGTGGGTCGACGACTACGCTCCAACCGTGCACGTCCGCAGCCTGGGCCCTGGACGCGGGGTCGGGTACATCCATTTCTCCATCGATGTTGAAGCGGTAGCGGGTGCCGGCGGGGCACTTCACTTCTGTCTCGAACCATCCCTCTGCCTGCGGCAGCATGGCGATGGATTTACCGTCTTCCAATTCAACGCTGACATAAAACGCGTCTGGCGCCCACAAGGCAAAACGCGTGTGTTGCGCGTCCAGCATGATTGCGCCGTGGGGCCAGGTTTCCAAAGTCCGTAACGGCATCTATGAAGACCTCCCTTGATTATTTAGTCGATTTCCCCAAGGCCTTGGCCACCAGTTGTTCATACAGTTCGGCGTAGGGTTCTACCGCCTGGCACCAGTTGAAGGGCTGGGTCATGGCGCGGCTGCGCATGGCATTGAGCAGGCCCTTGTTGGCGAACACGCGGAACGCGCGGCTCAGCGCCTCTTCGTAGCTTTCTACCGTGGATTCATTGAACAGGAACCCGGTGACGCCATTCTCGATGGTGTCCGCCAGCCCGCCGGTGTTGCGTGCCACCGGCAGCGAGCCGAAGCGCTGGGCGTACATCTGGCTCAGGCCGCAGGGTTCGTAGCGTGAAGGCATCAGCAGGAAGTCGCTGCCGGCGAACATGCGGCGGGCGTCGGTTTCGTTGAAGCCGATACGCACCCCGACCTGCCCAGGGAAGCGCAGCGCCAATTCACGCATGGCTTGCTCTTCTTCGGGCTCGCCGCGACCGATGATCGCGATCTGGCCGCCGTTTTCGACGATAAAGCTCGACACGGCCTCGGTCAGGTCCAGGCCTTTCTGGTAGACCAGGCGCGAGACCACGGCGAACAGCGGGCCGGTGGAGTCATGCAGGCCGAACAATTCGCGCACGTGGCCGGCGTTGATCGCCTTGCCTTCCCAGTCGCCAATGTTGAAGTTGTGGGTCAGGTGCGTGTCGGTGGAGGTTTCCCAACTTTCATCAATGCCGTTGGGAATGCCGCTGAGCAGGCCTTGCTGGGTCTTGGCGGCAAGGAAACCGTCGAGGCCGCAGCCGAATTCCGGGGTGGTGATTTCCTGGGCGTACGTCGCGCTCACGGTGGTGATATGGCTCGAGTAGGCCATGCCGGCCTTGAGGAACGACATCTTGCCGTAGAACTCCATGCCTTCCTGCTGCAGCGCGTGGGGCGGAATGCCCAGCTCCGGCGTCGAGGCCAGGCTGACCACACCTTGGTAGGCCAGGTTATGGATGGTGAACAGGGTCGGGGTGCGTGACCCACGCCAGTGCATATAGGCCGGGGCCAGGCCAGCGGGCCAGTCATGGGCGTGCACCAGGTCCGGGCACCAGTGGATCTGTGCGAGGTTGGCGGCCATGTCGGCGGCGGCCAGGCCCAGGCGGGCGAAGCGAATATGGTTGTCGGGCCAGTCTCGGCCGTTATTGGCGCCGTAGGGCGTGCCTTCGCGCTCATAAAGCTCAGGGCAGATCAGTACATAGATAACCAGGCCGTCCTTGAGGTCCATGCGCCCGATCTTGCACGGCGGCAGTGCGGCATGGCCGCCCAGTTCACCAATGATATGGATCGGGTTATCACTCTCCATCACCTGCGGGTAGCCGGGGATCAGCACGCGCACATCGTGCAGGTGCGCCATGGCACGGGGCAGGGCGGCAGACACGTCGCCCAGGCCGCCGGTCTTGACCAGGTCGGCGAATTCGGAGGTGACGAACAGGACTTTCTTGCGATTGGGATTATGACTCGGGACCGGCCGCACCGTGTTGAGGTCGACTAAAGCTGTCGACCCGCCAACTGGCTGACTAACACGCTCTCCTTGAATACTTGCAGCGGCACTGATCATAGTTCTCTCCACGTGTTGGTCGGCTAGTGGCCCGCTGCCACTAGCTCCGTTGACCGCATCCTGCGGCCAGGCGCACAAGCGCAATGACAAACTGGCAAGGCGTATGCCAGTTGCACGGTTAGCTCAAAAAGAATGGATAGACGGCATCTGGTGTGAACCGCTTGTGCGCGCCTTACCCTAAACCTGACCTATGGCAGAGTTGGAAAGTTTCGATTTTTTCGCGGGGTTTTTGTTTTGAAACGGACCCATCGGTCATCAGTCTAGGACAGATCCTAGAGCCTGTAGGGTTTGTGGGGGATTTTTGTAGGACAAAATACTTGTAACGATATGCAAAGCTGGGAAAACGGGGGCGGGGTGGTGGGCGGGGTAGGCGGAGGTAGGGTTGCAGGGGGTATGACGGGGAAGTGCTCCGATGTGGT
>NZ_JASCPP010000079.1:0-33684 GCF_029959745.1 Pseudomonas sp. PS01298
CCCCGTCGGCGGGGGGCGCGGGCCTTGGGGGGCCCCCCCCCCCCCCCCCCCCCCCCCCCCGGCTCCTACAGAGGGTGATCGTTCCCGGACGGGATGATCAGACGTAGAACGACTTCAGCGGCGGGAAGCCATTGAACTCAACCGCGCTGTAGCTGGTGGTGTAGGCACCGGTCGACAGCCAGTACAGGCGGTCACCGATCGCCAGGTTCAGCGGCAGGCCGTACTTGTAGTTTTCGTACATGATATCGGCGCTGTCGCAGGTAGGACCGGCGATGACCACTTCTTCCATCTCGCCTTTCTTCTCGGTCCAGATCGGAAACTTGATGGCTTCGTCCATGGTTTCGATCAGGCCGGAGAATTTGCCCACATCGGTGTACACCCAGCGCTCGACGGCGGTGCGCGATTTGCGTGCCACCAGTACCACTTCACTGACCAGGATGCCGGCGTTGGCGATCAACGAACGGCCCGGCTCCAGGATGATTTCCGGCAGGTCGTCGCCGAAATCTTCCTTGAGGAAGCGAATGATTTCTTCGGCGTAGGTTTCCAGGCTGTTGGTACGGGTGATGTAGTTGGCCGGGAAGCCGCCACCCATGTTGATCAGCTTGAGGTGGATGCCGTCTTCTTCCTTCAGGCGCTCGAAGATCACTTTGACCTTGGCAATCGCCGCGTCCCACACGCTGATGTCACGCTGTTGCGAGCCGACGTGGAAGGAGATGCCGTATGGCACCAGGCCGAGGTCACGGGCAAGGATCAGCAGGTCCATGGCCATGTCGGTCTGGCAGCCGAATTTGCGCGACAGAGGCCAGTCTGCGGTGGTCGAGCCTTCGGTGAGGATGCGCACATAGACTTTCGAGCCCGGCGCGGCCTTGGCGATGTTGCGCAGGTCGGCTTCGGAGTCGGTGGAGAACAGGCGCACGCCCTTCTCGTAGAAGTAGCGGATGTCCTTGGATTTCTTGATGGTGTTGCCGTAGCTGATACGGTCCGGGCTGACGCCGCGGCCGAGCACCTTGTCGAGCTCGTAGATCGAGGCGATGTCGAAGCTCGACCCTTTGTCTTTCAACAGGTCGATGATCTCGACGGCCGGGTTGGCCTTGACGGCGTAGTACACCTTGGCGAATTCGAAACCGGCGCGCAGGTCATCGTAGGCCTGGCTGATCATCGCGGTGTCGATGACCACGAACGGGGTTTCTTGCTTGTCGGCGAACGCCTTCATTTTGTCAAAAGTGGCGCGCGCGAAATAATCTTCGACGTTGATCGACATGCTGGGAACTCCTAAGGGCAAACTGTATTGATCAATGGGTGCAAATGAACGTCCTCCGTATCCCCACTTTGGTTCGCCTACTTCCCAAGGCATGTCGCCGAAAGCAAAAAGGCCATGGGAATAACCGCTTCCCTTGGCCTTGCTGTCTCGTCGTCAGTACTTGAGCCGGATGGATCGTTTCCAGCATGGACGTTCGGCGCGAACTTTAGGACGTGAGGGGCGATAGATCAACTAAAAATGTCGCGTTTTTGCACGCGTTCGTCGCGCGATGGCGTGCAGCTACTTATGTAACCGACAGGTGTGACGGATTGATGTTCCCCAGGAGGGGCAATTTGCAAGGAAAACGGCTGGTCGGCGAGGGCCTTTGTGGCGAGGGGGCTTGTCCCCCGTTGGGCTGCGGAGCGGCCCCAAATCCTGCCCCCGCGTTTTGTATGAAAAAAACGCGCGGAGTTCATTGGGGCTGCTACGCAGCCCAACGGGGGACAAGCCCCCTCGCCACAGAGGCAGGTTTATCAGGCCAGCGCAGTTTCCGCTGGGGAGACGATGCTGGTCTTGCCGCCACGCGACTTACCGGAACTCAGGTACTCGGCAATCGACTCCTGGGTCACCTCGCCGAGGAATACCCGCTCCGCATCCATCACCGGCAGCCACGAGCGGTTGAACTCGTACATGCGCGACAGCAGGATGCGCAAATGCTCGTCATACGCCGCGGTGGCGTTGAATTCGCGCAGGTACTGGCCGCAGGTGCCGGTCTGACGGTGCAGGTCGCGACGTCGTACATAACCCAGCGCCTTGTTCTCGGCGCAGGTGACCACCATGTAGCGGCGGTCATGTTCGTCCATCAACTCCAGGGCCTCGGCCACCGGGGTTTCCGGGCTCACCGACGGGGCGTTGTCGGCGGCGTCTTCGGCCTTCACCAGCAGCAGGCGCTTGAGGGTGCTGTCCTGGCCCACGAAGTTACTGACGAACTCGTCGGCCGGATGCGCCAGCAGGGTGTCCGGGTGGTCGATCTGCAGCAGCTTGCCGGCGCGGAAGATGGCGATCTTGTCGCCCAGCTTGATGGCTTCGTCGATGTCGTGGCTGACCATGATCACGGTCTTGTTCAGCGCGCGCTGCATCTCGAAAAACTCGTTCTGGATCATTTCGCGGTTGATCGGGTCGACCGCGCCGAACGGCTCATCCATCAGCAGCAGCGGCGCATCGGCCGCCAAAGCGCGGATCACGCCGATCCGCTGTTGCTGGCCGCCCGACAGCTCGCGCGGGTAGCGGTGCAGGTACTGCTTGGGTTCCAGCTTGATCATGCTCATCAACTCGCGGGCGCGGTCATGGCATTTCTGCTTGTCCCAGCCGAGCAGCTTGGGCACTACCACGATGTTTTCTTCGATGGTCATGTTGGGAAACAGGCCGATCTGCTGGATCACGTAGCCGATGTTGCGGCGCAGGGTCACCTCGTCAAGGTCGGTAGTGTCTTCGCCGTTGATCAGGATCTTGCCCGACGTGGGCTTGATCAGGCGGTTGATCATTTTCAACGTGGTGCTCTTGCCGCAGCCAGAAGGGCCGAGGAATACGCAAATCTCGCCTTCGTTGACGGTCAGGCTTACGTCGTTGACGGCGGAAACAGTCTTGCCGTTGCTTTGAAAAGTCTTGGTCAGGTTTTGAAGTTCGATCATTTGAGCAGTCCTTTTGGAGTCAGCGAGCGTTGCAGCCATTGCAGAAGCAGGTCGGCGAAGATGGCCAGGAGACTGACCAGCACGGCGCCGACGATCAGCATCGACATGTCGCTGCGGCTGATGGAAGCCAGAATAAGTACACCCAGGCCACCGGCGCCGATGGTGGCGGCAATGGTCATCACGCCGATATTCATCACCACGGCGGTGCGCACACCGGCAAGGATCACCGGCACGGCGATGGGCAACTCGACCATGCGCAGGCGCTGGCCGAAGGTCATGCCGATGCCGCGTGCGGCCTCGCGAATGCCCGGTTCAACGCCGGTCAGGGCCAGGTAGGTGTTACGCATGATCGGCAGCAGGGAGTAGAGGAACACGGCGGTGATCGCCGGCATCGGCCCCAGGCCCTGGCCGAATTTGGAGTAGAACGGCAGCAGCAGGCCGAACAGGGCGATGGACGGCACGGTCAGCAGCACCGTGGCGCTGGCTTGCAGCGGGCCGGCCAGGGTCGGGAAGCGGGTCATCAGGATGCCCAGGGGCACGCCGATAAAGATCGCCAGCAGTACGGCGATCCCCACGAGGGTAATGTGCTGCCAGGTCAGGTGCAGGACTTGTGCCCAATCAAGATGGGAAAAGGCGTTCAGGAATTCCATGTCTTCTCCTCTTAGTTGAGTGGGTGCTGGCGCAGGAAATCGGCAGCCACGGCGGATGGGCTTTCATGCTCGACGTCGACCCGCGCGTTCAGCTCGCGCATGGTTGCATCGTCGAACAGGGCGGCCAGCGGCTTGAGGTCGGCGGCCAACTCAGGGTGGGCGTCGAGATAAACCTGACGCACCACCGGCGCTGCGGTGTAGTCCGGGAAGTAGTGCTTGTCGTCTTCCAGCAGCTTCAATTTGAAGGCGTTCAGGCGACCGTCGGTGGTGTAGACCAAACCGGCAAACACCTGGCCATTACGCAGGGCGGTGTAGACCAGGCCGGCGTCCATCTGCCGGGTGTTTTTGCGCGTGAGGTTCATGTCATACAGCTTGACCATGCCCGCCATGCCGTCGGAACGGTTGGCGAATTCGGTGTCCAGGGCGACCAGGCGCGTGCCTTTGGTTTTTTCCGCAAGGGCTTGGGTGAGGTCGCTGATGCTGTTGATCTGCGGGAATTCCTTGGCCACGTTCTCGGGGAGTGCCAATGCGTAGGTGTTGCTGAATTTCGACGGCGAGAGCCAGACCAAGCCTTTTTTCGCGTCGAGTTCTTTCACCCGGGCGTAGGACTGTTCGCTGTCGAGTTTCTCGTCGACGTGGTTGTAGGCCACCAGCGACACGCCGGTGTATTCCCAGATCAGGTCCAGTTGCCCGCTTTCCTGGGCACTGCGTGCCAGGTTGCTGCCCAGGCCGCCGGTCACGCGGGCGTCGTAGCCCTTGGTGCGCAGGTACTGGGACGTGATTTCGGCGAGCAGGGTCTGTTCGGTGAACACCCGGGCGCCGATGCGGATCACCGGTTTTTCGGCAGCTTGCGCAATGCCTGCAAACAGCAGGACGCAGCTCAATATCAGGGTCAGTCTTTTCATGTGATTTCCTTTGCCAAGCCTTAAGACGGACGCAACCCGCGTTCCAGCCAGAGGCGGCTGGCCATGGTCACCAGACCGTCGAGCAGCAATGCCAGCAACGCGGTGCACGCGGCGCCAAGCAGCAATTGCGGCTGGTTGTTCAGGGCGATGCCGGGGAAAATCAGGCTGCCCAGGCTGTTGGCGCCAATCAGGAAGGCCAGCGGCGCGGTACCGACGTTGATCGCCAGGGCCACGCGCACACCGCCGATGATGATCGGCACGGCGTTGGGCAATTCCACGCGAAACAGCACCTGGCGCGGCGTCATGCCGATGCCGGTGGCGGCTTCTTTCAGCGAGCCTTGAACGTTTTTCAGGCCTTCGTAGGTATTGCGCACGATGGGCAACAGGGAGGCGAGGAACAGCGCGAAGATAGCCGGGCCACTGCCGATGCCGAGGACGCCGAGGGCGATGGCCAGTACGGCCAGGGGAGGGACGGTGTTGCCGATGTTGAAGATCTGCATGAAGCGTTCTGCGCGCCCGACCATAGTCGGTCGACTGAGCAGGATACCGGCGGGGATGCCCACAATCAGGGCGGCCAGCATGGAGACAAGAACGAGGATCAGATGAGCTTGCAGGTAAAACAACAAATCGTCGCGGTACAGTTCGATCGTGTTGATGCCGATCCAGTGGACCAGCAGGGCCAGGAGAGCGACGACAACCGCTCCTCCTATCAGCCCTTTGCCATAGCGAATAGCCACAGGCGGACTCCTTTTTTCTTTTGTCGGCGACCACATTTCCGAGCGGCAATGCCATTCCTGGCTGTCGGCGAATAGGGTCGCGAAAAGCAGCTCGTCGATACCGGCAATGCGGTATGTATTCGAGCCATGAGCGCAGCCTCGTCAGGCTAACTTGCTGATTTTTCAGCCCCTGTTACGAGTGCGGCAGCAGGGGAGTGGACGTCTCTACCTTTTAAAAGGTTCCACACTTGGCAGCATTTAGCCACCCCCAATGGGGTGAACGGTGGTCCGTGACCCTGGGTTTGCGCTATACTCGCCGCCCTTTTTTGACTCACCTGCCAGGCGATTTCCCATGACCCACCAGGCCGCCGAAGTCGCGAAACGCCGCACTTTCGCCATTATTTCCCACCCCGATGCCGGTAAAACCACCATCACCGAGAAGCTCCTGCTGATGGGCAAGGCAATCGCTGTGGCCGGCACGGTGAAGTCGCGCAAATCCGACCGCCATGCGACATCCGACTGGATGGAAATGGAAAAGCAGCGTGGTATTTCCATTACCACGTCGGTCATGCAGTTCCCGTATCGCGACCACATGGTCAACCTGCTCGACACCCCGGGCCACGAAGACTTTTCCGAAGACACCTACCGCACCCTGACCGCGGTGGACTCGGCCCTGATGGTCCTCGACGGCGGTAAAGGCGTCGAGCCACGCACCATCGCGCTGATGGACGTGTGCCGTCTGCGGGATACGCCGATTGTCAGCTTCATCAACAAACTCGACCGCGATATCCGCGACCCGATCGAACTGCTCGATGAAATCGAAGCGGTCCTCAAGATCAAGGCCGCGCCGATCACCTGGCCGATCGGTTGCTACCGCGACTTCAAGGGCGTGTACCACCTGGCTGACGACTACATCATTGTCTACACCGCCGGTCACGGTCACGAGCGCACCGAAACCAAGATCATCGAGAAACTTGATTCCGACGAAGCCCGCGCCCACCTGGGTGACGAGTACGACCGCTTTGTCGACCAGCTGGAACTGGTGCAGGGCGCCTGCCATGAGTTCAACCAGCAGGAATTCCTCGACGGCCAGCTGACCCCGGTGTTCTTCGGGACCGCCCTGGGCAACTTCGGTGTCGACCACGTGCTCGACGCTGTCGTCGACTGGGCGCCGCGTCCCTTGGCCCGTGTGGCCAACGAGCGCACCGTGGAGCCCGTGGAAGAGAAATTCTCCGGCTTCGTGTTCAAGATCCAGGCGAACATGGACCCCAAGCACCGCGACCGCATCGCCTTTATGCGCATCTGCTCCGGCAAATACGAAAAAGGCATGAAGATGCGCCACGTGCGCACCGGCAAGGACGTGCGCATCGGCGACGCGCTGACGTTCTTCTCCTCCGAGCGTGAACAGCTCGAAGAAGCCTACGCCGGCGACATCATCGGCCTGCACAACCACGGCACCATCCAGATCGGCGACACCTTCACCGAAGGCGAAACCCTGGGCTTCACCGGTATCCCGCACTTCGCCCCGGAACTGTTCCGCCGCGTTCGCCTGCGTGACCCGCTGAAATCCAAGCAACTGCGCCAAGGTCTGCAGCAACTGGCGGAAGAGGGCGCCACCCAGGTGTTCTTCCCCGAGCGCAGCAACGACATCATTCTTGGCGCCGTCGGTGTGCTGCAGTTCGATGTGGTCGCCAGCCGCCTGAAAGAGGAATACAAGGTCGAATGCTCCTACGAGCCGATCACCGTGTACTCCGCGCGCTGGATCGATTGCAGCGACAAGAAGAAGCTGGAGGAATTCTCCAACAAGGCCGTGGAAAACCTCGCGGTCGACGGCGGCGGCCACCTGACCTACCTGGCCCCGACCCGGGTCAACCTGGCGCTGATGGAAGAGCGCTGGCCGGACGTGAAATTCCGCGCGACCCGTGAGCATCATTAAGGTCTGAGTGGTAAAGAGAAGGGCGAAGCTGTCATGGCTTTGCCCTTTTTTGTGGGTGGCATAAAGCTAAGGGTGGGAAGCCTGAATCCTGTGCCTGGCGCAGTTATTTGTGTGGGGCCTGATTCCTGTGCCTGGCGCAGTTCCAATGTGGGAGCGGGCTTGCTCGCGAAAGCGGTATGTCAGTGATAAATAGGCTGGCTGACCCAACGCTTTCGCAGGCAAGCCAGCTCCCACACTTATTGTGTGTGGCCTGATTCCTGTGCCTGGCGCAGCTCCAATGTGGGAGCGGGCTTGCTCGCGAAAGCGGTATGTCAGTGATAAATAGGCTGGCTGACCCAACGCTTTCGCAGGCAAGCCAGCTCCCACACTTATTTGTGTAGGGCCTGACTCCTGCGCCTGGCGCAGTTCCAATGTGGGAGCGGGCTTGCCCGCGAAAGCGGTGTGTCAGTGATAAATGGGCTGGCTGACCCAACGCTTTCGCAGGCAAGCCAGCTCCCACACTTATTTGTGGAGGCCTGATTCCTGTGCCTGGCTCAGCACCTACAGGGTGGGGGGCTGAGTCGGGTGCCCGCCGTTGCTTTTCATCTGTCAGGGCGATTGGCGAGAAGCCCACATTCAGTCTAGCGTTTGAACTACTTCACCCATTCACCGACGGATCAGGAGAGGACCTTGCGTATAACTCAACGCGCCATCCAACTGGTGCTGCTGGGAGCCTTGGGCGTGTCCACTACCTTGGCGTACACCTCGACGCTGGCGGATGCGGGCACGCCCCAGTGGAAGGACACCGGACCGGTGACCAAGAAAAAGCAGAACGAGGTCAACTCGGGCGGCTGGCAGCCACAGGCCCAGCCGGCGCCCAAGGAGGATGCAGAAAACCCCTACAACGAAGGGGAAGACAGTGAAACCTATGACGACGGTGATACCTGAAGCGCGAGTGGCGCAAACCCAGGATCGGAACTAGCTTAATTCACAGCGACGGTCGAACGCCGGCGCACGTGATTCACTGACTGGACGGAAATCGACCATGAGTATTTTTCAACGTTTAGTGCTGCTGCTGAAAGTGCTGGTGATGTTGTCGCTGGGCGCGTCCTCTGCGTGGGCCAGT
Organism: Pseudomonas sp. PS01298; assembly: GCF_029959745.1. NCBI lineage: Bacteria > Pseudomonadati > Pseudomonadota > Gammaproteobacteria > Pseudomonadales > Pseudomonadaceae > Pseudomonas > Pseudomonas sp. PS01298. The sequence continues at coordinate 8,244 of NZ_JASCPP010000079.1, forward strand.
ACGGCCGTGCAGAGCCAGGCCCCAGGGTTTGTAGCGGCGAAGACGGCGCAGGCGGGTGGCTTGCAGCTGGCCAAGAGCGAGTCCGAGCCGGGTGATGAAGGCCAGGGCGGCTCCAAGGATGATGACGACCAGCAAGCCCCACCAGACGACGATGACGCCGATGCTGACGGTGACAGCGATACGTAAGTCGAAGTAAAAAAAGCCCCGCCTGCCGGACTGATGCGCAATCCGACAGGTGGGGCGGTACAACTTCTGCAAGGCCCTGGGCTAATCCCCCAGGGCCTTTATCATTTCCGTGCAGGGCACGGATGATTTCAGGCGACGAATTGCTCCGCGTAGTGGCAGGCCACCTGACGGTTATCCAGCGCCCGCAATTGCGGCTCTTCGGTGCTGCATCGCGCGGTCGCATATGGGCAGCGTTTGTGGAACGCGCAGCCCGGCGGCGGGTTCAGCGGGTTGGGCAGCTCGCCGACGATCTTGATCTTCGGCTTGTTCGGGTCCGGATGAATCGTCGGGGTCGCCGACAGCAGCGCCTGGGTGTAGGGGTGCAAGGGGCGGGCGTAGATATCTTCCTTGGGGCCCACTTCCACCGGGCGACCGAGGTACATCACCATCACGTCGTCGGCCACATGCTGCACCACTGCCAGGTTGTGGGAGATGAACACGTAGGCAGTGTTGAACTCCTGCTGCAGGTCCATGAACAGGTTGAGCACCTGGGCCTGGATCGACACGTCGAGTGCCGAGGTCGGCTCGTCCGCCACCAGCACCTTGGGCTGCAGCATCATCGCCCGGGCCAGGGCGATGCGCTGGCGCTGGCCACCGGAGAACATGTGCGGGTAGCGCTGGTAATGCTCGGGGCGCAGGCCCACCTGCTTCATCATCGCCTGCACTTTCTCGCGGCGTTCGGCAGCGGACAGGTTGGTGTTGATCAACAACGGCTCGCCGAGTTGATCACCGACCTTCTGCCGAGGGTTCAGCGAGGCGTACGGGCTCTGGAACACCATCTGCACGTCTTTGCGCAATTGCTTGCGCTGGGCTTTGTCGGCACCGGCGACTTCCTGGCCGGCGATTTTCAACGAGCCCGACGACGGCTCTTCAATCAGCGTGAGTGCACGGGCCAGGGTGGACTTGCCGCAACCCGACTCGCCGACCACGGCGAGGGTCTTGCCGGCTTCCAGCTCGAAGGACACACCATTGAGGGCACGCACTGTGGCGTGGCCCTTGAACAGGCCACGGGACACTTCGTAGTGACGGGTCAGGTCGCGGGCGGTAAGAACGACGGCCATTACGCCACCTCCTGGTTCAAGGGGTAGAAGCAGCGTGCAAGGCTGTTGGATTTAGGGTCCAGGCCCGGGCGGGTCTGGCGGCAGCTTTCCTGCACGTACGGGCAGCGTGGCGACAGCAGGCAACCCTGCGGACGGTCATAGCGGCCGGGCACGATACCCGGCAGCGTGGCCAGGCGCGTGGCGCCGAGGCTGTGCTCGGGGATCGCCTTGAGCAGCGCTTCGCTGTACGGATGCGCCGGAATGTCGAACAGTTGCGGCACCTGGCCGACTTCCACGGCCTGGCCGGCGTACATCACGCACACGCGCTGGGCGGTTTCGGCCACGACCGCGAGGTCGTGGGTGATCAGCACCAGGCCCATGTTCTGTTCTTTCTGCAGGGCCAGCAGCAGGTCCATGATCTGCGCTTGAATGGTGACGTCCAAGGCGGTGGTCGGCTCATCCGCGATCAGCAGTTTCGGCTCGCCGGCAATTGCCATCGCGATGGCCACACGCTGGCTCATGCCGCCGGACAGTTGGTGCGGGTAGGCATCCATACGGCTGGCAGCGCCTGGGATTTCGACCTTTTCGAGCAGTTCGATGGCCCGCTTGCGCGCTTGCTTGCCGGACATCTTCAGGTGCAGGCGCAGTACTTCTTCAATCTGGAAGCCCACGGTGTAGCTGGGATTCAGCGCGGTCATCGGGTCCTGGAACACCATTGCCAGGTCCTTGCCGACGATCTGGCGGCGCTGGCGATTGCTCAGCTTGAGCATGTCCTTGCCGTCGAAGTTCAGCGCGTCGGCGGTGACGATGCCGGGGTGCTCGATCAGGCCCATCAGCGCCATCATGGTCACGGATTTACCCGAGCCCGACTCGCCAACGATCGCCAGTACTTCGCCTTTGTCGACGGAAATGTCGAGGCCATCGACCACCGGTACGGCGGTCTTGTCGCCGAAGCGCACGTTGAGATTCTTGATTTCTAACAGTGACATGGGAATCTCCTCAGGCGGCGTTCTTGAGTTTCGGGTCCAGCGCGTCGCGCAGGCCGTCACCCATCAAGTTGATTGCCAGCACGCTGAGCAAAATGGTCAAACCAGGCAAGCTCACCACCCACCAGGCGCGTTCGATGTAGTCACGGGCCGAAGCCAGCATGGTGCCCCACTCAGGGGTTGGCGGTTGGACGCCAAGGCCGAGGAAGCCCAGGGCCGCGGCATCGAGGATCGCCGAAGAGAAACTCAGGGTGGCCTGGACGATCAGCGGTGCCATGCAGTTGGGCAGCACGGTGATGAACATCAGGCGCGGCAGGCCGGCACCGGCGAGGCGGGCGGCGGTCACGTAGTCACGGTTCAGCTCGCCCATCACCGCAGCGCGGGTCAGGCGGACGTAGGACGGCAGCGACACGATGGCGATCGCGATCACGGTGTTGATCAGGCCAGGGCCGAGGATCGCGACGATGGCAACCGCCAGCAGCAGCGACGGCAGGGCCAGCATGATGTCCATCAGGCGCATGATGGTCGGGCCGAGCAAACGCGGGAAGAACCCGGCGAACAGCCCCAGCAGGATCCCCGGGATCAGCGACATCACCACCGACGACAGGCCGATCAGCAAGGACAGGCGCGAGCCCTGGATCAGGCGCGAAAGCAGGTCGCGGCCCAGTTCATCGGTACCGAGCAGGAATTGGATCTGCCCGCCTTCCAGCCACGATGGCGGGGTCAGCAGGAAGTCACGGTATTGCTCGCTGGGGTTATGCGGGGCCACCCAGGGGGCGAAGATCGCGCAGAACACGATCAGCAACATGAACAGCAGGCCGGCAACCGCGCCTTTGTTCTTGGAAAAGGCTTGCCAGAATTCTTTGTACGGGGACGGGTACAGCAGGCTCTGATCGACTGCTGACACTTGAGTAGGTGTGGTCATGGTCATGATCTCAGCGCTGGTGACGGATGCGTGGGTTGGCGAAGCCGTAGAGGATATCCACCACGAAGTTCACCAGGATCACCAGGCAGGCGATCAACAGGATGCCGTTCTGCACCACCGGGTAGTCCCGCGCGCCAATGGCTTCGATCAGCCATTTGCCGATGCCGGGCCACGAGAAGATGGTTTCGGTCAGGACCGCACCGGCCAGCAGGGTGCCGACTTGCAGGCCGACCACGGTCAGTACCGGGATCAGCGCGTTACGCAGGCCATGCACGAACACCACGCGCGCCGGCGACAGGCCTTTGGCCTTGGCGGTGCGGATGTAGTCTTCGCGCAGCACTTCGAGCATCGACGAACGGGTCATCCGCGCAATCACCGCCAGCGGGATGGTGCCCAGCACGATGGCCGGCAGGATCAGGTGGTGCAGGGCGTCGAAAAACGCGTCCGGCTCGTCAGCCAGCAGGGTGTCGATCAGCATGAAGCCGGTGCGCGGCTCGATGTCGTAGAGCAGGTCGATACGCCCGGATACCGGGGTCCAGCCCAGGCTTACCGAGAAGAACATGATCAGGATCAGGCCCCACCAGAAGATCGGCATCGAATATCCCGCGAGGGAGATGCCCATCACCCCATGGTCGAACAGGGATCCTCGCTTGAGTGCCGCGATCACCCCGGCCAACAGGCCCAGGATGCCGGCGAACAACAGGGCGGCCATGGACAGTTCCAGGGTCGCCGGGAAAAGCGCGGTGAACTCGGTCCACACGCTGGTGCGGGTGCGCAGCGATTCGCCAAGGTCGCCCTGGGCGAGCTTGCCGACATAGTCCAGGTATTGCGCATACAACGGCTTGTTAAGGCCAAGGCGTTCCATTGCCTGTGCGTGCATCTCGGGATCGACGCGGCGTTCGCCCATCATGACTTCTACGGGGTCGCCAGGGATCATGCGAATTAACGCAAACGTCAGCAACGTGATGCCGAAAAACGTGGGGATCAGTAACCCCAGTCGGCGGGCAATAAAACTAAACATCTTGTTGTGTACCTCAATCAGCCGGTTAGGCAGGTTCGGCGCCTTCAATAGCGAAGGCGCCGAGCGTTTTTCTTATTTACTTCACCTGGGTGGTGGCGAAGTTATTTGTCCCCAGAGGGCTTTGGGTGAAGCCTTCCACGTTCTTGCGCATGGCGGTGAACAGTTTCGGGTAAGCCATGGGAAGCCATGGTTGGTCCTTCTCGAAAACGTCCTGTGCTTGTTCATAGAGTGCAGCGCGCTGGCCGGGTTCAGCGATGGCGCGAGCCTTGTCGATCAAGTCTTGAAACTCTTTGTTACACCAACGGGCGTAGTTTTCGCCGTTTTTCGCAGCATCGCAACTCAGGTTTGGGGTCAGGAAATTGTCCGGGTCGCCGTTGTCACCGACCCAGCCAGCCGAAACCATGTCGTGCTCGCCGTTCTTGGCCCGCTTGAGCATCTCGCCCCATTCCATGACTTTGATGTTGATCTTCAGGCCAATCTGCGCCAGATCCGCCTGCATGCGCTGGGCGCCGAGCATCGGGTTGGGGTTGGTCGGGCCGCCGCCGTTACGGGTGAACAGGGTGAACTCGGTGCCTTCCGGTACGCCGGCTTCCTTGAGCAGGGCGCGGGCCTTGTCCAGGTCACGGGGCGGGTTCTTCAGTTTGTCGCTGAAACCCAGCAAGGTCGGGGGATAAGGGCCAGTACCTACCACCGCATTGCCTTTGCCGAACAGGGCTTCGGTATAGCCGGTCTTGTCGAACGCGATGTTGATCGCGTGACGTACACGCGCATCGCTCATGTATTTGTGAGTGGTGTTCAACGCGGTGTAACTGGTGGTCATCGCCGCCAGTTCGTCGACTTTCAGGTTCGGGTCCTGCTTGATGCTTGGAATGTCATCCGGCTTGGGGAACAGCGCGATCTGGCATTCGTTGGCCTTGAGCTTCTGCAGGCGCACGTTGTTATCGGTGGTGATCGCCAGGATCAGCGGGTCGACTGCTGGTTTGCCGCGGAAGTAGTCCGGGTTGGCCTTGAATCGCGCCTGGGCGTCTTTCTGATAACGGTTGAAGATGAACGGACCCGTGCCGATGGGCTTGGCGTTGAGGTCTTCGGTCTTGCCGGATTTCAGCAACTGGTCGGCGTATTCCTTCGAGTGGATTGAAGAGAATGCCATGCCCAGGTCGGCCAGGAACGGTGCCTCAGGGCGGGTCAGGGTGAAGACGACGGTGTGATCGTCGGTCTTTTCCACGCTCTTGAGCAGTTCCTTGAAGCCCATGCTTTCGAAGTACGGGTAGCCCACGAGGGACTTGTTATGCCACGGGTGATTCGGGTCCAGCTGGCGCTGGAAGCTCCAGAGCACGTCGTCGGCGTTCATGTTGCGCGTGGGTTTGAAGTAGTCGGTGGTGTGGAACTTGATGTCGTCACGCAGGTGAAAGGTGTAGGTCAGGCCATCGGCGCTGATCTGCGGCAGGTCTTTGGCCAGCGCGGGGATCACTTCGGTGGTGCCGGGCTTGAAGTCCACCAGGCGGTTGAACAGGGTTTCAGCGGCGGCATCAGCGGTGACGGCCGTGGTGTACAGGACCGGGTCGAAGCCTTCCGGGCTGGCTTCGGTGCAGACTACCAGCGGTTTGGCCGAAACGCCGATCGCCACGCTCAACAGCGCAGCGGCAATGGCGGCTTGTAGCGGGAGCATTTTCATTCAGAGCCCTCTGCAATCGATGGGACCAGACAAGCGTAGACGGCAGGCTCGTCCTGAGCCCGCCGTTTACCTGGTGCTAATTAAAGAATGTTGAACGGGATGGTGGTGACCAGGCGGAACTCTTTGATGTTGCCGTCAGCCTGTTGTGCGCTGGCGCGGTGAGTCACGTAGGTGCCACGGATGGTGGTGGCCTTGAGTGGGCCGCTCTGAATCGCGTAGGACGTGCCAACGCCGTATTCCTGGTGTTTCTCGCCGTCCATCAGGCGCAGGTCGCTGCGGCTCTCACCGGCAGTACCGTAGGCGGTGCCGTTGTAGTGAGTGCCGTCGATGCCCCAGCCGCGTGCCGAGTAGACGTTGAACTTCAGGCCTGGCACGCCGTATTCGGCCATGTTGATGGCGTAGGCGACCTGGAAAGACTTCTCGTTCGGGCTGTTGAAGTCAGAAGTCAGGGAGTTGGCCAGGTAGATGCCGTTGGTTTCGTGCAGGTAGTCGAAGTACTCGTCACCATTAACTTCCTGGTACGAGAAGGTCAGGCTGTGGGCCTGGTGGGTCAGCCCCAGGGACAACGAGTAAGTGTCGTTGTCGATCTTGCCCATCTTCTTGCTGCCGGTGTCGGTGGTTTTGTAGTAGTTCAGGCCGGTGGTCAGTGCCAGGGTCTGTGCATCACCCAATTCGTGGGTGGCACCGAAGTAGTACTGGTTCCAGAAGTCTTCGACGTTAGCCGCGAAAACGCTGGTTTTCAGGCTCTTGAACGGCTGGTAGTTGAAACCCAGGGTCTTGACCTTGTCGGTCTCTTGGCCGTTGCCGTACTCGGAACGGAACTTCGACAGGCTTTGTTCGGTACGCGGCGAAACGCGATCGAAGATGCCACCCTGGAACGACAGGTTGCTGAACTCTTCGCTGTTGAAACTCACACCTTCGAAGCTCGAAGGCAGGGCACGGTTGCCGATGGTGTCGATGATTCCGCTGCTGAAGTTCTGGCGACCGGCGGTCAAGGTGGTGTTGGACACGCGGAACTTGACGTTAGCCAAGCCCAGCTTGCTCCACTGGCCTACAGCGTCACCGAAGGAGTGAGCCAGGGTACGGTTGGAACCGCCTGCGATGTCTTTTTGGTCACGGTCGAGCGCAATGTAGTTGTAAGCGGCGACTTCGGTACTCACGCCAACTGTGCCTTGGGTGAAGCCCGAGGTGTAGTTGAGGATGGTGCCTTGGGCCCAGTTGTAGCGGCGAGAAACCCTGGTGCTTACATCATTGGCTTTATCGGCTTCACTTTTGTAATAACCGAACTTCTGGCCACGAAATTTCATTTCGTTGGAGTACCAGTTACGGGTTGTACCGCCCAGGCTTTGACCGTCGATAAAGCCTTTGGCCTCGCTTTGGGCGCTGGTGCCGGCCAACGTGGTAGGTACGAAATCCTGGCTTTGGGTTTCAGCGAAGGCGGTAGCCGTGATGCTGCTGATGGCCAGGGCCAGAAGCGCTTTGCTGCTCAGTTTCATGGGTTGAAGCTCCTTTGGTTCTCTTTTTTATGCCGGTCTTTTTTGGTGATCCGGCTATTGGGTGTGTAACTCGTTCAAGCTATTGCAAACGTTTGCCGTAGGAAAATTCCCAACAAAAGGCTGCACGTTTGCCGGAGAGCGAGTTTCGCTCCCCTGCATCCGGTTATTTTTTTATGGGTTGATACTGACGCCCGAGAACACGTTGCGGCCGAAGGGGCTCACTTTGAAATCTTCGACTTTGGCGCTTAACGGCTGGTTGACCGTCGAGTGGGCGACCGGCGTGATCGGCACCTGCTGCTTGAGCAGTTGCTGCGCCTGTTTGTACAGAACAGTCCTTTGTTCTCGGTCGGTGACGACCTTGGCTTGCTTGATCAGCTTGTCGTACGCCGGGTCACACCACATAGAGTAGTTGTTCCCGCCGATGGCGTCGCAGCTGTAGAGGGTACCCAGCCAGTTGTCCGGGTCACCGTTGTCGCCGGTCCAGCCGATCAGGCTGATATCGTGCTCACCGTTCTTGGTGCGCTTGATGTATTCGCCCCATTCGTAGCTGACGATCTTGACCTTGAGGCCGATCTTGGCCCAGTCGCTTTGCAGCATCTCGGCCATCAGCTTGGCGTTGGGGTTGTACGGCCGTTGCACCGGCATCGCCCACAGGGTGATTTCGGTGCCTTCCTTCACACCGGCAGCCTTGAGCAGTTCCTTGGCCTTTTCCGGGTTGTAGGCGGCGTCCTTGATGGTGTCGTCGTAGGACCACTGCGTCGGCGGCATGGCGTTGACCGCCAATTGGCCCGCGCCCTGGTACACGGCATTCAGGATGCTCTGCTTGTTTACCGCCATGTCCAGCGCCTGGCGCACTTCGAGCTGGTCGAACGGCTTATGGCGCACGTTGTAGGCGATATAGCCGAGGTTGAAGCCAGGCTTGGTCAGCAGTTGCAGGTTCGGGTCGGCCTTGAGGGCCTCCACATCCGCCGGACGCGGGTGCAGGGTGACCTGGCATTCGCCGGCCTTGAGCTTCTGCACGCGCACCGAGGCGTCGGTGTTGATGGCGAAGATTAACTGATCGAGCTTGACCTTGCTCGGGTCCCAGTACTGTTTGTTGCCGGCATAACGGATCTGCGAATCTTTCTGGTAGCGCTGGAACACGAACGGTCCGGTGCCGATCGGCTTCTGGTTGATGTCGCTGGGTTTGCCGGCCTTGAGCAACTGGTCGGCGTATTCGGCCGACAGGATCGAGGCGAAGCTCATGGCGATGTTTTGCACGAAGGCAGCATCGACCGTGTTCAGCGTCATCACCACGGTGTACGGGCCGGTTTTCTCGACCTTGGCGATGTTCTTGTTCAGGCTCATCCCGTTGAAGTACGGAAACTCGGTGGGGTAGGCCTTGCGAAACGGATGGTCGGGGTCAAGCATGCGGTTGAAGGTGAACAGCACGTCGTCCGCGTTGAAATCGCGCGTCGGCTTGAATTCCTTGTTGCTGTGGAATTTCACCCCTTCACGCAGGTGGAAGGTGTAGGTCAAGCCGTCTTCGGAAATATCCCACTTGGTCGCCAGCCCAGGTACGACATTAGTCGCGCCCTTCTCAAATTCAACCAGGCGGTTGTACAGCGGCTCGGCCGCATCGTTGTCGGTGGCGGTGGTGTATTGCGCAGTGTCAAACCCTGCCGGGCTGCCTTCGGAGCAGAACACCAGGCTCTTCTTGTCGGCGGCTTGGCCCAGCGTGGCGACAGCCAGCAGGCTGGTGCCGAAAATTGCGGATAGAACGGTGGTATGGCGCATGACGATCCCGATCCTTGTTTGTAGTTGTCATCAGCGAGCAATCACCCAGGCCTTGCGGCCAGGGAGACATCACTGATCCCACACACAGCAAGTGCCTTTCCCAGATTGCAGCCTCTGCTGTCCTACGACGTTATGGGTCGCGGACTTCGCAGTAAATGCGCAAAATCGGACTGACCTTGTAGGCAAAAGAGCTGCGTATCGCAGTGCGTTGCTGTAGGAGGCAACGACTGCGAACGTGGTCTGTTTCCTACGGTCCAGGCGGATGCAATAACGGCGACGTTATGAAACGTCGCCGTCAGTGATCCTTACTTGCCGCTTACGCTCACGCCGTAGAAGGAGTTCAAGCCAAACGGGCTGATCTTGAAGTCCTGCACGGTGGTGCGCATGGGTTGATACACCGTCGAGTGCGCGATAGGTGTCATCGGGACTGCATCTTTGAGGATATGTTGCGCCTGCTTGTACAGCTCGGTGCGTTTGGCGACATCCGAGGTAGCCTTGGCTTCTTTCACGATGCCATCGAATTTCTTGTCGCACCATTTGGAGAAGTTGTTACCGGCCAGCGAGTCGCAGCCGAACAGCACGTTCAGCCAGTTGTCCGGGTCACCATTGTCACCGCTCCAGCCAATGATCATGGCCTGGTTCTCGCCGCCTTTGGAGCGCTTGATGTACTCGCCCCACTCATAGCTGGTGATTTTCACGTTCAGACCGATCTTCTTCCAGTCGTTCTGCAGCATTTCAGCCATCAGCTTGGCGTTCGGGTTGTACGGACGCTGGACCGGCATGGCCCACAGCACGATCTCGGTACCTTCCTTGATGCCCGCTTCCTTGAGCAGCGCCTTGGCTTTCTCAGGGTCGTACTTGGCATCCTTGATGGTGGTGTCATACGACCACTGGGTTGGCGGCATGGCGTTGACGGCCAGTTGGCCCGCGCCCTGGTACACGGAGTCGATGATCTGCTGCTTGTTCACCGACATGTCCAGCGCCTGGCGCACGCGCAGGTCTGCCAGTGGGTTCGGCTGGTCGCTGCCCTTGACCTTGTCCATGACGTTGTAGGCGATGTAGCCCAGGTTGAAACCGGCCTGGTGCGGCAGTTTCAGGTCCTTGTCTTCGCCCAGCGCCTTGAGGTCGGCCGGACGCGGGAACAAGGTGATCTGGCATTCGTTTTTCTTGAGCTTCTGGATACGCACCGACGGGTCGGTGGTGATTGCGAAGATCAGGTTATCGATCTTCACATCGGCAGGGTTCCAGTAGTCCTTGTTGCCGGTGTAGCGAATGTTCGAGTCTTTCTGGTAGCTCTTGAACACGAACGGACCGGTGCCGATCGGCTTCTGGTTGATGTCTTGCGGCGTGCCGTTCTTCAGCAGTTGGGCTGCGTACTCGGCGGACTGGACCGAGGCGAAGCTCATGGCCAGGTTCTGGATGAAAGCGGCGTCCACGGTGCCAAGGGTGAACTTGACGGTGTGGTCATCGACTTTCTCGATGTTCTTGATGTTGGTGTCCATCCCCATGTCCGTGAAGTACGGGAACTCGGTGGGGTAGGCTTTGCGGAACGGGTCGTCCTTGTTGATCATGCGGTTGAACGTGAACAGCACGTCATCGGCATTGAAGGTACGGGTCGGCTTGAAGTACGGGGTGGTGTGGAACTTGACGCCGTCGCGCAGGTGGAAGGTGTACGTCAGGCCATCCGGGGACACGTCCCAGCTGGTGGCGAGCCCAGGAATCACAGCGGTGCCGCCGCGTTCGAACTGGGTCAGGCGGTTGAACATGGTTTCGGCCGAAGCATCGAAGTCTGTTCCGGTGGTGTACTGGCCTGGATCGAAACCAGCCGGGCTCCCTTCGGAGCAGAACACCAGGTTAGTCGCCGCATGGGCGAAAGGGGCCGCGGCCATAAGGCCAGCGCTCACTAATAACGGAAGGACTGCGTGTTTAAGCATGTTGGCCTCATGATTTGTTGTCATTTTTGGTGGTGAGGGCGACCTCGTGAGTCGGCCTGCGGATACTTATGCAGGCGCCATACCCATTGCAAGATGCTGAACCGTTGCGAGGCTGAAACAGTGGTACGAACGTACAGGAATGTCGCAATTATGAAAGTTTCTACACAATTGCGTCTATTTCGAGGGTTTTTTCGGTGCAACAGGCGCACCAAAAAAGCCCAACCGAGGCGTCTAGCGCACTCGGTTGGGGCGCTGCTGTTACTTATCTAGACTCACGCCGTAGAACGGCGTCAGGCCGAACGGGCTGATCTTGAAGTCGCGCACTTCCTTGCGCAGCGGTTGGAAAACCGTCGAATTCGCAATAGGCGTTATAGGTACTTGTTCCTTAAGTATTTTTTGCGCCTGTTGATACCACTTGATGCGCTGCTCGCGGTCGCTGCTGACCTTCGCTTCCTGGACCAGTTTGTCGTACGCCGGGTTACACCATTTTGCGTAGTTGCTGCCCTTGACCGCAGCACAACTGTAGAGCACGCCGAGCCAGTTGTCCGGGTCACCATTGTCGCCCGTCCAGCCATAAATCATCGCGTCGTGCTCGCCATTTTTGGCGCGCTTGATGTATTCGCCCCACTCATAGCTGACGATATTGGCCTTGATGCCGACCTTTTCCCAATCCTGCTGGATCATCTGCGCCGACATGCGCGCATTCGGATTGGAGGCACGCTGGACCGTCATCGCCCACAAGTTGATGGTCGTACCCGGTGCAACCCCTGCTTCTTTTAGTAGCGCCCGCGCCTTGGTCGGATCGTAGGGCGCATCCTTGATGTTCGGGTCATAAGACCACTGCGCCGGAGGCAACGCGTTCTGCGCCAATTGCCCGGCGCTCTGGTACACGGCCTTGATGATCGCCGGCTTATCGATGGCCATGTCCAGGGCCTGGCGCACCTTGAGCTGGTCCAGCGGCGGGTGGGTCACGTTATAGGCCAGGAAGCCCAGGTTGAAACCGGCTTGCTGCAGCACGCGCAGGTTGGGGTCCTGTTTCATCACGTCGATGTCGGCAGGGCGCGGGTAACCGCTGACCTGGCACTCACCGGCCTTGAGCTTCTGCAGGCGCGAGGCGGCGTCCGGGGTGATGGCGAACACCAGGTTGTCGAGCTTCACATCCTCGGGCTTCCAGTACTGTTTATTCGCCACGTAGCGAATCTGCGAGTCTTTCTGGTAGCGCTTGAACACGAACGGCCCGGTGCCCACGGGCTTCTGGTTGATGTCTTCGGCTTTGCCTTGTTTCAGCAGTTGGGCGGCATATTCGGCGGACTGCACCGAAGCAAAACTCATCGCCAGGTTCTGCACGAACGAGGCATCCACGTTGTTGAGGTTGAAGCGCACGGTGTGTTCGTCGAGTTTTTCGACGTTTTTGATCGTGGTGTTCAACCCCATGTCGGTGAAATAGGGCGACTCGGAGGGGTAGGCCTTGCGGAACGGACTGTCGGCATCGAGCAGGCGATTGAAGGTAAACAGCACGTCATCCGCATTGAAGTCGCGGGTAGGGGTGAAGAAATCGGTGGTGTGGAACTTGACGCCATCGCGCAGGTGGAAGGTGTAGGTCAGGCCGTCTTTGGAGACATCCCAGCTCGTCGCCAGGCCAGGTTCGACTTCGGTGCCGCCACGCTTGAACTGGGTCAAACGGTTGAACACAGTTTCGGCAGAGGCATCGAAATCGGTGCCGCTGGTGTACTGGCTGGGATCGAAGCCGGCGGGGCTGGCTTCGGAGCAATAGACCAGGGTGCTGGCCGCGTGGGCCATCGGCATAAAGGCCAGCAGGCCTGCGGCAAGGAGGAGCGGTTTGAAAGCAATTCTTTCCATGGAGACCCCTGAAGTGGCAGGAAACTAACGCTGTCCTAACGAAAACGGCGGTAACCGAGGTTACCGCCGTTCTGGTTTTTCAGGTAGCGGCAGGGCTATTGATGGTCGGTGATAATCGACGTCCTCAAGGTAAAGGGCGCGCTGGTATCGATGACGTATGGATTGGCCTCTTGTTCCAGATCGTTGCTTTCTCGAATGTGGAAAGTTCGTTCCGTGGCGGCGGCTGTGTTGGGAATTGGGGCGGCATCCTTGTCCAGATCAAGCAGTGTCATTTGAGCGTCGAAGCTGACCTGGGCCTCATTGGTGGCAGGGTCATAGGTGATGACGTAATGGGTGTCCTTGCCTTTGAAACCCACGTGATCTTGCAGTTGATTTATTTTCAGCTCCACCGATGTCGGGGCGACACTGCCCTGATGAGCAACTTCGGAGATGCGCGCGCGCATGTTCGCATCCGGAACTGCTTGCTCAAACTGCTGCAAGCGCATACGCAATGTTGCTCCGTCGGCGCTTCCCGTGGCATCCAGTTCCACCGTGGTGTACCCGTCGGGTTGCTTGATTCGCACGGTATAACGGTCACGGTTCAAATCTTTTAAAAAGTTTGGCGAATAGTCAGTTGAGCCATACTCATTGGGTTGCGCCTTTTCACTGGGAAAAACTTCGAAGTTCTCTTCCTCGACAGTCCAGGAAACCGTGAGCTTTCTTTTGAAAATACCGTCCTCTTCAAAGTTGCTCACCCCTTGTTGGTAGGGGGTGCTGCGGTTGTATTTAAAGATCTCATCAAACTTATCGGCCCCACTGGTTTTGGCGTCGCCGAGAATTTCGAAGCCATCGGAAAGCCTGGGCTCTGCCTTGAGATCGTTGCTGGGCGTTGGTGAAGGTGCACGTTGCCACGGCCACTTCATGCCGCCATCGGTTTTGATGCGGGCCCATTCACCGTTTCCGTCAGTGTGTACTGTCATTACCGGCTTGCCGGTGCCAGGTTCAATAATCTGCACATAATCATTGCTCAGTTTGAAATCGCTTTTTATCTCAAATACCTGACGAATACCCTTTTCGTCGGTGTAGCGAATAAACCACTGGTCCAGTCCGGTGGTTGCCTCTTTAACCTGGTAGATACCCTTCGTGTTACGTACAGCCGTTTCGATGAGTTGCTCGCCGTTCGGTACCGCGTATTGATTGAGGTTGCCCGCTTGGCTGGGCTGCAGGCGGTTGGGAGCCGGCACGGTTTGTGGGCTTTCCACCCGCGGCGGCTCGTTCGGGGTGGGCGTGATGGGGCTTTCTTCAGGGGGCACAAACGGGTCTTCAACCGAGCCACTGGCGCCCACCGAGAACAACATATTCAGCAAGCCATCGAATGCCTTTGATGCTCCGTCATTGCGTTCAGCCAGGGTATCGCCCGAGGCTTGTTTTTCCACCCCAAGTGCCAGCTCGGCCAACCCGGTAGCCACCGCCGCGGCGGCCACAGGGGCGGCGATGGGTGCCAGCTTGGCCAGCAAACCCGCTGCCACGGTAATGTCGTTGAGCCAGGTGTCCCGCGTTACTTCACTGTTGGACTTGATCATTACGTCGGCGTCACTGGTCATGCGCGCCTTAGTCGCGGTGGCGATAGCGCAGAAGACGTCACCCTCAATATTCGAGCCGTCACCATCGAACGTCGGATCTTTCAGTTCTCCACTGGCGAGCTTTTCGAACGTGCTGTCCAAGCCTTCGGTTTTTCTGCCCACATTGGTAAAAGACACTATGGGCATGAAAATGCCTGCCAGTTTTTCAATCGTCCCGGGCTCGTGGTCCTGGCGGGCGATCAGTGGGAAATGTTTCATCAAGGATTCGCGTTTTTTCGGATCCTTGGCTTGGTCGATTACCCATTGATCCAGTTTCTCCAGGGAGTCGAACCGCAGGAAGGCGGGTTCCGAGCCCGGTATGTAGAGGACCTGGCGGCCACCGTCGGCAGCACTGAACCGCACAATATCGTTGGATAAGAAGCCCTTGATATTGAAGGCATGCGCCTGGACTACACCTTTTACAGGCGCCTGGGACTTGAGTTGTTCGACATTGAGCGGTGCATTTTCGTCAAGCGGAAGGTTGGAGACCGCGCCCATGACCAAGCGGTAGTCTTCCCGCGTGAACCGATGCTCGGGTGCTTGTAGCGTTTGCTCGGCCGCCGGCCTGGCGGCGACCGTCTTCAGTTGTTTTCGGGCCTGATAGGCGAACTCGCCTTTGATCGCTGTCTGGTAATCGGTGCCGTGGGTATTCCAGAAATCGTCGATTTTCTGCGTCATGACCGATTGGAAGTCGGTTTTCCAACTGGCATGCATCAACACCGAAGGAGCCAGTGGGAATTGGTTATGCGCACCGTACCCACCCGTTCTACTTTTACCTGGCCCGTCTATATATAAACCGGCTTCCGAGTCCAGATTGCCGGGGACCCAGTCGTTTTCAGAGAAGTTCTTCAGCAGTGCATCCGGCAGGCGCAGGGAGGCGGTTGGCTCCTCGCCCATGTGCTCCCAACCGGTAGCCGTTGATGCGCTTTGCGAACTGTTGAAACGGTTGAGATAAAGGGTGTCGGCATCCACGTGTTTGCCCGTCAGTTTGAAAATGACCGACTCTGCCCATTGTTTTGCTTGGGCGCGCACATTTGGCAATGTCTCGGCAACTTCCACTGCCAGGTGTTTGTAGGCCAACGCCTGGGGCGCTTGGGCGTAAAAGGTGGCGGCACGCAGCTTGAGCTGTTCAAGCGCTTGCGCCGAGCGCTGGTTCGCCGGACGTACGGGATCCTCAGGCGAGAGGGGGTCGAAGGCTTGGTTGTGCTCCAGGCGCCTGATTTGTGACCTGCCCTCGGTCAGTGATGTTGGAAGGCGTTCACCCTGGAAGTTGGCAACCAACCCTGCGCGCACTTGGATGAAGTCGTCGCCAAAGCGCATCTGCAATTTCTCTACAGTTCCTGGCGCAATGACTTTGGCCGCTTCAAGCAGCGGGCGGCTGACTTGACCCCAACCGGAGTTGTCCGTGAGGGTGAACGTTTTCATCTTGCCGTCCGCGGCGGCTGTCAGAGCGCCTGTGCGCGGATTGACGGCGATTAGGGTGGTCGGGTCGATCTTCTGGTCACGCATCCAGCCTTGAACCACAGGATGCTGCAATTGCGCCCGATAGACTTCGAGCCACTGGCCCAGATTGCTCTCGCGGGGGACTTTGATAAGCCCGGGTTTTTTACCCTCTGCTTTGCTCTGCACCGCTGCCAGGTATTCGTTGAGCAACGCTGTTTCGTGGGGGGATGTCGATAGGCCAGGATTGCCCTGTCGCGCCGCAGGGGTGGCTGTTTCGCTGGTCTTTGTCTGCTCGTTTGCAAGAGGGGTGATGGGGTGCCGAGGAGGAGAGGTGTTGCTGGAAGGTGCGTACATGGTTTTCAGTTCTCGTGAAGTGAATAAGTACCGCCACTGCACTCCCTGTTAGCCTTGGCACTATTTGCGTAACGAAAACCGGTGGGTTGATTCCATTGAATGTGCCGCTGGATATGACGTGTCCATGGGGACACATCGCAAAAAAAGGCGCAAACCCGTGAGGGCTGCGCCTTTGTTTTGTCCAGATCGTGGTTATTGCAAGACTTCGATCACCCCGTCAGCGCTCATGCTGACCTGGCTGGTACCGGCTTCTACTTCCGGCGTCGGTGCCGAATCGGCCATGGCCGCCTTCATCATCATCCCGCCACGGGCATAAGGCATCGGGTAGCCATTGGTGTTGAAGTTCAAGTTGACGATCTTGTAACCCTTGCCGCCCAGCGCGTCGGTGGCCAATTGTGCGCGGGCTTTGAAGGCGGCAACCGCGTCCTTGAGCAGCGCGTCTTCGCTGGCCTTGCGCGTGGCGTCGGCGATGGCGAAGTCCATGTTTTCCATTTTCAGGGTGTTGAGCAACTCGCCGGTGAGTTTGGACAGTGCCGGGAAGTCCGCGCTTTCCAGGCGCAGTTCGGCGCGCTCACGCCAGCCGGTGATCTTCTGGTTCTTGTTGTCGTAGATCGGGTAGCTGTTGCGGCTGCCCTGGCGCAAGGTCACGCCTTTGACTTCGCGCGCCTCGCCCAGGGCCTTGTTCAGGGTGGTGGTGATTTCGGCGGCGAGCTTGGCCGGGTCGGTGTTCTGGGACTCGGTGTAGAGGGTGACGATCATCTTGTCGCGGGCCACTTCCTGGCTGACCTCGGCACGCAGGGAAATCTGGTTGTAATGCAGTTCATCGGCAGCCAGGGCCGGGAGGCTGGCCAGGGCGCTGGCGCTGAGGGTGAAAATGGCTGCACTGCGAGTGAAACGAGACATGGAAGCTCCTTAGGGTGTTCGTATCGGGTATGACTGTAGACGGTGGCATCGGGTTCTTCGGGTTTACGAATTAGAAAAAAAAGTTTCAAGCTGCGAGCTACAAGCTAAAAGGCGCGCGGATCCCTGCTGTTTGAAGCGTGCCACGTGAAGCTGCGGCGCCCTGCGTCAAAGAGCCACACACCCAATGTCCGAGGCGCCGCTTCGTTTATACTCGTGCCGATCCGCCTGCAGCGCTCACCGGGAGAGCTCATGCTCGCCGCCGTAAAACTGACTTCCGCCACCCGCCAGAACCTCTGGCGCCTGACGTTCATCCGCACCCTGGTACTGGCCGCACAGGCCGGCTCCGTCGGGCTCGCCTATTGGTTCGACCTGTTGCCGCTGCCGTGGCTGCAACTGGCCGTGACCCTCGGTTTCTCCATCGTGCTGTGCGTGTTCACCGCGATCCGATTGCGCACCACGTGGCCGGTGACCGAACTGGAATACGCCCTGCAATTGGCCTGCGACCTGTTTATCCACAGTGTGTTGCTGTATTTCTCCGGCGGTTCCACCAACCCGTTCGTGTCTTATTACCTGGTGCCACTGACCATCGCCGCCGTGACCTTGCCGTGGCGCTACTCGGTGGTGCTGTCGGGTATCGCCCTGACCTTGTACACCCTGTTGCTGGCGCGCTTCTATCCGCTGCAAACCTTCCCCATCGCCCGCGAAAACCTGCAGATCTACGGGATGTGGCTGAGTTTTGCGCTGTCCGCCGCCGTGATCACCTTCTTCGCCGCGCGCATGGCCGAAGAGTTGCGCCGCCAGGAAGAATTGCGCGCCATTCGTCGTGAAGAAGGCCTGCGCGACCAACAACTGCTCGCGGTCGCCACCCAGGCTGCCGGCGCCGCCCATGAATTGGGCACACCGCTGGCGACCATGAGCGTGCTGCTCAAGGAAATGACCCAGGACCATCACGA
Source organism: Pseudomonas sp. PS01298 (assembly GCF_029959745.1). NCBI lineage: Bacteria > Pseudomonadati > Pseudomonadota > Gammaproteobacteria > Pseudomonadales > Pseudomonadaceae > Pseudomonas > Pseudomonas sp. PS01298. The sequence continues at coordinate 26,436 of NZ_JASCPP010000079.1, forward strand.
CCCGGCCCTGCAGGACGATTTGAGCGTGCTGCAGGAACAGGTCAAGCAGTGCAAGCAGACTCTGCAGCAACTGGTGCGCGCCGCCGAGGCCAATCGCCGCCTGGCGGTGGAGATGCAGGATGTGACCCAGTGGCTCGACGAAGCCCTGAACCGCTGGCACCTGATGCGTCCCGAGGCCAGTTACCGTTTCAACCTGCTGGGGCAGGGCACAGTGCCACGCATGGCGCCGCCGCCAGACTTGACCCAAGCGCTGCTGAACCTGCTGAACAATGCCGCCGACGCCTGCCCCGAAGGCCTGGGCGTGCAACTGGACTGGGACGCCGAAAACGTCACCATCAGCATTCGCGACCACGGCGCGGGCGTGCCGCTGGCCATTGCCGAGCAGATCGGCAAACCCTTCTTTACCACCAAGGGCAAAGGCTTCGGCCTCGGCCTGTTTTTGAGCAAGGCCAGCGTGACCCGCGCGGGCGGCTCAGTGAAGCTCTATAGTCATGAGGAAGGTGGCACGCTCACCGAGCTGCGCCTGCCCCGTGTCGCACGAGGAGATATCGATGAGTGACGAGATCCAAGTCGAAGGCGAAGAACTGCCGCACCTGCTGCTGGTAGATGACGACGCCACCTTTACCCGCGTGATGGCGCGCGCCATGAGCCGTCGCGGCTTTCGCGTGAGCACTGCAGGTTCGGCCGAGGAGGGCCTGACCATCGCCCAGGCCGACCTGCCGGACTATGCCGCGCTCGACCTGAAAATGGATGGCGACTCCGGCCTGGTGCTGCTGCCCAAGCTGCTGGAACTCGACCCGGAAATGCGCGTGGTGATCCTTACCGGTTATTCCAGCATCGCCACCGCTGTCGAGGCCATCAAGCGCGGTGCCTGTAACTACCTGTGCAAACCGGCGGACGCCGACGACGTGTTGGCCGCCTTGCTCTCCGAGCACGCCGACCTCGACACCCTGGTGCCGGAAAACCCGATGTCGGTTGACCGCCTGCAGTGGGAACACATCCAGCGCGTGCTGACCGAGCACGAAGGCAACATCTCCGCCACTGCCCGCGCCCTCGGCATGCACCGCCGCACCTTGCAGCGCAAGTTGCAGAAACGCCCGGTACGGCGCTGAACGAAGTCTGAACAATCTGCTTCAGGCCGCACGGAGCCCTGAACCGATCGTCTATGATCGGTTCAAACGCCTGTCATTCTTTACCCTACCGAGCCTGAACGATGAATCAGAACGCTGAGTATTCCGCGGTCAATGACGCGGTGCGTGGGCAATTCTTCCGCCGAACCTGGGCGATGATCACGCCGTATTGGCGCAGTGAAGAGAAGGGCAAGGCCTGGCTGCTGCTGGCCGCGGTGATTGGCCTGTCGTTGTTCAGCGTGGCAATTTCGGTCTGGATCAACCACTGGTACAAAGACTTCTACAACGCCTTGGAGAAGAAGGACACGGCGGCCTTCTGGCAGTTGATCGGCTACTTCGGCGGGATCGCCGCCGTGGCGATACTCGGCGCGGTGTACCGCTTGTACCTGACCCAGATGCTGACCATCCGCTGGCGGGCCTGGCTCACCGAGCAGCACTTCGCGCGCTGGCTGGGCCACAAGAACTACTACCAGCTGGAGCAGGGCGGTTACACCGATAACCCGGACCAGCGGATTTCCGAAGACCTCAACAACTTCACTTCAAGCACCTTGAGCCTGGGCCTGGGGCTGTTACGCAATGTGGTCAGCCTGGTGTCGTTCTCGATCATCCTGTGGGGCGTGTCGGGCAGCATCGAAGTGTTCGGCATCACCATCCCGGGCTACATGTTCTGGTGTGCACTGCTTTATGCTGCGGTCGGCAGTTGGCTCACGCACCTCATCGGCCGTCGCTTGATCGGCCTGAGCAACCAACAACAACGCTTCGAAGCGGACCTGCGTTTCTCCATGGTGCGTGTGCGCGAGAACGCCGAGAGCATCGCCCTGTACAACGGCGAGCCGAATGAGAACCAGCGCTTGAGCGCCCGCTTCGCCAAGGTCTGGCACAACTTCTGGGACATCATGAAAGTGTCCAAGCGCCTGACCTTCTTCACCGCTGGCTACAGCCAGATCGCGATCATCTTCCCCTTTATCGTCGCCGCCCCGCGTTATTTCACCGGCAAGATCGAGCTGGGCGAGCTGATGCAAATCAACTCTGCGTTCGGCAATGTGCAAGAGAACTTCAGCTGGTTCATCAGTGCGTATTCGGAGCTGGCGTCGTGGCGCGCCACGAGTGATCGTCTGCTGAGCTTCCACCAGGCCATGCGTGATAACGAGCAGCGTGCGCCGGCGATTGATGTGCGCGCGGAAGGCGAGCGCCTGGTGGTGCAGGACCTCGGCATGGACCTGGCCGATGGGCGCCACTTGCTCACCGCCGCCGACATGACCGTGGAGCCTGGCCAGCGCCTGATGCTCAGCGGACGTTCCGGCAGTGGCAAAAGTACCCTGCTGCGCGCGATGGGCCATCTGTGGCCGGCGGGGCACGGCAGTATTCGCCTGCCGGCGGCGCGTTATTTGTTCCTGCCGCAGAAACCTTATCTGCCGATCGGCACCTTGAAGGCCGTGTTGAGTTATCCACAGGACGACAGCGTCTATCCGGCAGAACGTTATGCACAGGTGCTGGAAACCTGCCGCCTGCCGCATCTGGTCGCACGCCTGGACGAGGCCAACCACTGGCAGCGCATGCTCTCGCCGGGCGAGCAGCAGCGCCTGGCCTTCGCGCGCGCGTTGCTGTTTGCACCGCAATGGCTGTACATGGACGAAGCCACTTCGGCGATGGATGAAGAGGATGAGGCGAGCCTGTATCAGGCATTGATCGATGAGCTGCCGGGGTTGAGCATTGTCAGCGTCGGCCATCGCAGCAGCCTCAAGCGCTTCCATGGACGGCATGTGCGGATCGAGAGCGGGTTGCTGCAAGAGCAACCCGTGGCCTGAGCCTGAACGCAATCTAAATGTGGGAGCGGGCTTGCCCGCGAATGCGGTGTCTCAGTGGCACAAATGCTGAATGACCCACCGCCATCGCCGGCAAGCCAGCTCCCACAGTTGAGCGCGGTTGCCTGATGGATTTGGCTCCCAAGGGCAGCATATGTAGATCAAGAGCGGGTTGCCGCAGCAGCAACGCCTCTCCCGAGCCTGAACTCAATCAAAATGTGGGAGCGGGCTTGCCCGCGAATGCGGTGTGTCAGTGACACAGATGCAGAATGACCCACCGCCATCGCCGGCAAGCCAGCTCCCACAGTTGAGCGGGGTTGGCCGATGGATTTGGCACCCACAAAAAAGCCCGGCTGATCATCGATCAGCCGGGCTTTTTCAGTGCTTGAAGATGACTTACTTCTTCAAGCCGTAATGCTCATCCAGCATGCCCGGGGCGTTTGGCGTTTTTGGCGCGTAGTCCCGTGGCGGCTCCTGGTTTTCCCGGGGTGGGGTCAGGCGCTCGCGTGGAGCTTGCGGTGCATCGGAATGCAGCGCGGCCAGCAGGCGCTGGCGGGTGATGTCGTCGAGGGCCAGGCGGTTGGCGCCATCGGCGAGGTGATCCTGTACTTCCTGGTAGCTCTGGGTGAGCTTCTTGACCAGGGTCGCGGTGCTGTTGAAGTGGGTAACAACCTCGTTCTGATAACTGTCAAAACGTTCCTGGATGTCATCCAGCTGACGCTGCGTGCGGTTAGGCGCGGCATTCGGCAGCAAGCGAGCAACCAGGAAACCAATGGCGACACCGGCAACCAGGGCAAGAGTCGGCAACAACCAAACTAAGAGCGAGTGTTCCACGAGTCCTTCCTCTATAAACGGCTTTGCTTTACGTTAACGGCTCGGACCTGCGCTGTATACCGCGATTAAGCTCGCAATGATGCCATGCACAGACTTTTAGCTAGACGAGTCGACCCTTTGAGAGGTCACGGAGTTCATTCCTTGCTCATGCGTGAAACCCCCGTTTTGATCGATGGCCCGGTAGGCCAACTGGAAGCCCTGTACCTTGATCACCCCGAGCCACGTGGCCTGGCGCTGATCTGCCACCCTAACCCGGTGCAAGGCGGGACCATGCTCAATAAAGTTGTATCGACCCTGCAACGCACCGCCCGCGATGCCGGTTTGATTACTTTGCGTTTCAATTATCGTGGCGTCGGTGCGAGTGCCGGCACCCACGACATGGCCACCGGTGAAGTGGACGATGCCGAAGCGGCCGCCACCTGGCTACGGGAAAAGCACCCCGACCTGCCGATCACGCTGCTGGGTTTTTCCTTCGGTGGCTACGTGGCCGCCAGCCTGGGCGGTCGCCTGGAAGCCAAGGGCGAAAAGCTCGCGCACCTGTTCATGGTCGCCGCGGCGGTGATGCGCCTGCGCGATTCCGACGTGCTGCCCCAGGGTTGCCCATTGACCCTGATCCAGCCGGAAACCGACGAAGTGGTCGACCCGCAAGTCGTCTACGACTGGTCCGCCGCCCTGAAACGCCCCCATGAGCTGCTGAAAGTGGCAGAATGCGGACACTTTTTTCACGGCAAGCTGACCGATCTCAAGGATCTGGTGCTGCCGCGTCTCTCGAATTGATAGCAGTCTGATAAGCGATTACCCATGACGACTCGTACCCGTATCCTCACCGGCATCACCACCACCGGCACGCCGCACCTGGGCAACTACGCCGGTGCGATCCGCCCGGCGATTCTCGCCAGCCAGGACGCCAATGCCGACTCTTTCTACTTCCTGGCCGACTACCACGCCCTGATCAAGTGCGATGACCCGCAGCGCATCCAGCGCTCGCGCATGGAAATCGCCGCGACCTGGCTGGCCGGTGGCCTGGACGTGAACCGGGTGACGTTCTATCGCCAGTCCGACATCCCGGAAATTCCCGAGCTGACCTGGCTGCTCACCTGCGTGGCCGCCAAGGGCCTGCTCAATCGCGCCCACGCCTACAAGGCCTCGGTGGACAAGAACGTCGAAGCCGGCGAAGACCCGGATGCGGGCATCAGCATGGGCCTGTACAGCTACCCGGTGCTGATGGCGGCGGACATCCTGATGTTCAACGCGCACAAGGTGCCGGTCGGCCGCGACCAGATCCAGCACGTGGAAATGGCCCGCGACATCGGCCAGCGCTTCAACCACCTGTTCGGCAACGGTCAGGAATTCTTCACCATGCCCGAGGCGTTGATCGAAGAAAGCGTCGCCACCTTGCCGGGCCTGGATGGCCGCAAGATGTCGAAAAGCTACGACAACACCATCCCGCTGTTCACCAGCGCCAGGGACATGAAGGACGCGATCTCGCGTATCGTCACTGACTCCCGCGCGCCGGGCGAAGCCAAGGACCCGGACAACTCGCACCTGTTCACCCTGTACCAGGCCTTTGCAACCAAGGCCCAGGAAGAAGAGTTCCGCGCCGAGCTGCTGCAAGGGCTGGGTTGGGGCGAGGCGAAGAACCGTCTGTTCCAGCTGCTGGACAGCCAATTGGCCGAGCCGCGTGAGCGTTACCACCAGCTGATGTCGCGCCCTTCGGACATGGAAGACCTGCTGCTGGTCGGCGCCAAGAAAGCCCGTGCCGTCGCTGCGCCGTTCCTCGCCCAGTTGCGCGAAGCGGTTGGCCTGCGCTCGTTCGTCAACCAGGCGGCCGCGCCGGTCGCTACCAAGAAAAAAGCCGCGAAAGCCGCGCGCTTCGTAAGCTTTCGTGAAGACGACGGCAGCTTCCGCTTCCGCCTGTTGGCCGCCGACGGCGAGCAATTGCTGCTGTCGCGCAACTTTGCCGATGGCAAGGCGGCGGGCGCCGTGACCAAGCAACTGCAAAGTGGCACCGCGCTGGACGTACGCACCGAGGCCCTGAGCTTCAGCGTATGGCTGGACGGCGCTGCTGTCGCTGACAGCGCCGAGTTCGCCGACAGCACGGCGCGCGATGCCGCCGTTGAAGCGCTGCGCGTTGCGTTGACCCCAATCGAGGATTAACCCGACCAAGGGTTGATTGCCATTATCCAGGGCCGTCGTTACAGTGACGGCCCGTTTTTGTTGCCTTGCTAACGAAATTATGACGCCCCTAGAACGATATCAAGCTGATCTGAAACGCCCTGAGTTCTTCCACGACGCCGCCCAGGAAAATGCTGTGCGTCATTTGCAGCGCCTGTACGACGACCTGGTCGCGGCCTCGCAGAGCAAACCAGGGATGTTCAGCAAGCTGTTTGGCAAGAAAGACCACGTGCCGGTCAAGGGCCTGTATTTCTGGGGTGGCGTCGGCCGGGGCAAGACATACCTGGTCGACACGTTCTTCGAGGCGCTGCCGTTCAAGGAAAAGGTCCGCACGCACTTCCACCGCTTCATGAAGCGTGTGCACGAAGAGATGAAGACCCTGCCGGGCGAGAAGAACCCGCTGACCATCATCGCCAAGCGCTTCTCCGAAGAAGCACGGGTGATCTGCTTCGATGAGTTCTTCGTCTCCGACATCACCGATGCCATGATCCTCGGCACCCTGATGGAAGAGCTGTTCAAGAACGGCGTGACCCTGGTCGCCACCTCCAACATCGTGCCCGACGGTTTGTACAAGGACGGCCTGCAGCGTGCGCGCTTCCTGCCGGCCATCGCGCTGATCAAGCAGAACACCGAGATCGTCAACGTCGACAGCGGCGTCGACTACCGCCTGCGTCACCTCGAGCAAGCGGAGTTGTTCCACTTCCCGCTGAACGAAGCGGCGCATGACAGCCTGAAGAAAAGCTTCCGCGCGCTGACGCCGGAATGCACGAAGGCGGTGGAAAACGACAAGTTGATGATCGAGAACCGCGAAATCATCGCGTTGCGCACCTGCGATGACGTGGCCTGGTTCGAGTTCCGTCAACTGTGCGACGGCCCGCGCAGCCAGAACGACTACATCGAACTGGGCAAGATCTTCCACGCGGTGATCTTGAGCGGCGTCGAGCAGATGGGCGTCACCACCGACGACATTGCGCGCCGTTTCATCAACATGGTCGACGAGTTCTATGACCGCAACGTCAAGTTGATCATCTCGGCGGAAGTCGAGCTCAAGGACCTGTATACCGGCGGCCGCTTGAACTTCGAGTTCCAGCGCACGCTGAGCCGCTTGCTGGAAATGCAGTCCCACGAGTTCCTGTCACGCGGCCACAAGCCGTAGTCGATGTGCTCGAAATTAAAAAGGCCTGCAGCGATGCGGGCCTTTTTTTATGGGGGATCTCCAGCACAGCGCAGATCAGAAGTGGGAGCGGGCTTGCTCGCGAATGCGGTGTATCAGTAACGAATGTTGCGACTGACACTTCGCATTCG